>CANLTP010000027.1 GCA_947494085.1 Actinomycetota bacterium
CCCCCTTTGAATGAGCTCGGGTTGTTAGCTCAGTTGGTAGAGCAGGTGACTCTTAATCACCGGGTCGGGGGTTCGAGTCCCTCACAACCCACTTAGATTTGTGCTCCAGAAGAAGTATTTCCGCAAATATCTAAAGTGATACCCCTTTCTGTTAGCAGCGCGTTAGCAGTAGAGATGTAGCCAAGTTAGATATTTAAAGATCGGTGAGGTAGCTCAATTTGCAGTTATAGAACAGCTGTACTACGTTTTTACTAACAACGTTTTTAGTGGCCAAACTGGCCGCTAATCGTAAAAATGTAGTGCTAGTTCAAGTTAAGAGCTAGAGGTGGGAAGATTTAATTCCTACACGTACTTGCCGTAGTGCCAGGCTATTGAGAGTCTGGGGCGTTGTCATCTAAATACCTTTAAGGAGTATTTTCCGATGACAAAAAATATCACTACACCTATATCCCGCCGTTCCAGAGCTAATGGGGAGGGCAGCGTCTATCCAGTTAAGAATCGTAATTGTTGGGGCGCATCAATAAAAAACCTACTCGAAGTTCGCATTACTAAAACCTTTAAAACCAAGGATGAAGCTCATGCTTGGTTGCTTGAACAAAAGAAATTGCGCTCGCAAGGACTTTATCTAAACGATGAAAATCTCAAGCAAACCGTCGCTGAGTACTTGCTTGACTGGGTGGAACACAACCGTAATCAGAAAAAGCCGGCAACTACACGTAATTACTATGAACGAATTAGAAATCAGATTAACCCTCGAATTGGCTATTTAAAAGCCACTGCTCTATCACCTAGGGCAATCGAAGATTTGATTTCACAGTTAATCTCAGCTGGCTACGCACCAGGAACTATTTACGCAACCTATAGAACACTTTCAGCTGCATATAGTGATGGGGTAAGGCTTGGGCTTATTTCTCAAAACCCAACAACAAGAGTGAAATTACCAAAATTAACTTCTACTCCAATAAAGCAAATTCCTAGTCAAGATGCTGCCAAGATCTATAGCTGTGCGATGCAAACACCCAGTATGCATGCACGTGTTGAACTAGGAATGGTTTGCGGTTTACGCCCCGGTGAGGTTCTTGGTTTGCTCTGGGGTGATATTGATTGGGCAGAGCGAACTTTAACAATCTCGCGCCAGGTACAACGAATTGCGGGCGAGGGCCTTGTATTCCAATCAGTAAAGCAAGGAAAACAACGAACCATTGTGCTAACCGATGAACAGATATCAATCCTTAAATGCCATAAAGATCTACAAGATGTTTACCGCCCAACATTTTCAGTCGATGAAGGGCTTATCTTTCCGAATTCATTAGGAAGCAAGCTTGACGATAAGCGTGACTCTTACCTCTGGAAGAAGCTATTAAAGCTTGCAGAGGTAAAGAGTTACCAGCGATATCAGATGCGCAAAACCGCTTTCTCTAACCTCTATGCACAGCTTGGTGATGTTAGAAAATTGCTGGATTACTCAGGTCATAGCCAGGTATCAACAGTTATGAAGAGCTATGTATTTGCTACCGAAGAAGCAGGTAATGAAATACGGCGGTCTCTTGATGCATCTCGACCTTCGAGTAAGGAGCCTAAGTGATATCCCTAAGAGCATCCGTTGTTTATGTTTATTTTCTACATATTGGAAATACGCTCTCAGCTAATCAACTTTCTAAGTTATTTACGGATGGGCGAGACGCTATGGCCACAGCGTTAAAAGAGCTAAGACATTTAGGATTGTTAGAAACAAAAAAGGTTCATATTCAAGGCAAAATTAAGACAGTAAGTAATGTTGTGGAACCGGATTACTGGACCCCAGAAACCCGTCTTCTATTACAGCAGTCTCATCTATATAGCTTATTAAGTACTAATGGCTTATATAGCAAGAAGCAAACCGAATATCTCGGGGAACCCGAGAATGGTTAACAAGAATCTAAACGAAAACTTAAAAACTAAAGAAAAACCAAAGAAGAGATACACCAGAGTGTTAATAGTAATTTCCGGCTTTCAAAACATTTGTAGAAGTAATTGTTTAAGGGCCGTAGCAGGCGATTTGAGACACTTTGATGTTTGGGTGAATATCTTTTGTAAGAAATCCTTATTATCAATACGCAAAATCGATTTTGCCGCGTTTTTACATTCTCAATTATTTCACTGTTATATGATAATAAGAAAAGTTTTGGTATGGAAAGTCGGTTATGCCGGCGGAAAACATAAAAAGTGTAATGACAGTAGCCCCGGGGGTTAAGTGAACTTGCCTGAAATTTACTTCCACATCGTGTTCCCAGTCGTTACGCAGATTTTCAGGCAGTAGCCCTGATCGGTTTGGCCGGGCATCCAACTTGAATCAAATTATCGACCTGATAATAAATAACCGACAGAATTATTTACTCATAAGAATTGCAGTTTCAATAGAAAATCTGAATCGAATGTTTATTGCTTCTCCTTCTGCCCAACCATGCTTGAGGCGATAATGCTGCAAAATCATCGAGAAACCTGTCCAGAATTTTGAAGGAACTACTTTTAGCTTCATTTTTGTTTCAAAGTCACCACATTCACAGGACTCTACAAACTCATATTTCTCAATCATCATTCTGAGTTCCTTCTCAATGAGAAATGAACCGCTGGTAAAACCTGATGTGTTAGGAATGATGAATAAATCAAGGGTGTCTGAATCAACTATTTCCCAAGTAATACGGGTTGCTTCGCCAAGTGCCACCACGGTTTGCTTCAACAGCTCGGCTGTAGCTTTATCGGGATGAGTTCCAACTAAAGTAAATATGGACGGAATCACGGGTCGAATTACAACGCTATTAGTGAGAAATGCTCCAACTGAACCAAGACTTACGCCCTCTTTCATGGCGATATCTGAAAGTTGATCTCGGTGCAGCATTCCATGTGATGATTCCTGCATTACTTGCTTCAGCCATTCCTCCAGGCGACCAAGAGTGGAACCCTCTCGAGCTTCAACTGGCAAGTTCTCAAATCGACATGGATTTCCGGCAAACCGAACGATCAAATCAAGAATGTCTTCTCTTGAACCGACAGTTAAAGTTCCTCGTTCTGCTGTTTTTCTTTCAATGCCTATCAATATTTCTTCGGGAGTTAAACCATCTGAAATAAGTAATTGCTTTCCGATCGTATTTAAAAACATCCCGGGCAGACGAGTCGTAGTTAACATTAAATTTGATTGTCGATACGTGAACTGGTAGACGTTTGCGACTGCCTCTGCTGCCCGGTCAATGTTTGTTCCGAGGCGATGGATGACATCGTGTAAATCAATTAACCCTAGGGCATTTCTTGACCTCTGAATAATCCTTCTGGTTTCTATATCTATATCAACTGGAACTAATCTTTGCTTTTCAATTTCAAACTCTTCATCGAGCTTTGCAACTCCAAAAATTGAAATCAGTTCACCAAGTTCGTCAATATCCCAATTACTATTTGCCGCAGTCAATCCATTGGCTCTTAAAGTCTCAAAAAGTGAATCCAAGTCTGGACTTGATTTAGTGATTCCCATGACGGAATAAATGATTTTGGGCCCGATTATCAGATCTAAAGTTAATGGCAAAACTCTTGATTGAATTTGCCTAATTCGCTCTCTTGTTAACCCAACAAGGTCCGCTGCTTGTTGCAGTGAAGAACTTGTTCCATCTGTCCAACCAAATCTTGCGTGTAACGCATCCCAATAGTCCATCGACACATTCCTACGTGCCATCAATAAACGTAAGGTGCTTGAGCCAACTTCTTCCAAATTGGAAGAGTTATCTAGAGATTTGCGAAGTAACTCATCAAATTCTGGAATTACAGTCAACCCGTTATTACGTTTTGCGGGCACTAAACCACCGTAGATCCTTCTGCTAACAGAAATACTTGCATAGTTGTAACGAACTTTGTCATCAAGGATTGCTGCTTGATAAATAAGCTAGTCGCATCACGGAATTTGTGGGGGTAGACCGCGAATTCTCGCTCAATTGCATAATTGACTAGCTGAGTTGAAACTAGCTCGACCAACGTTGCATGCCACGCTGGCGAATCAGCATGTTTATATTTCTCACCATCGTGAGATCCAATAATATTCTTGACTGCTTTATGCTTCGCATAAATTTCTATTCGAAGGATATCGGTGCCCAAAAGAAGTGCCGATCTGTTGGGTGCATCTTGATTCTTGATTTGAATCGATATCTTTGGTCCTTTATTTGCATCTGATTCGCGCACAACTATAGATGTCTCTGCGACTGCATCAACGAGAATGGCTTTGACTGAATAGGTTCCAAGCTCTCTTTGAGCCACACATTTCACTTTAGCAAAGCAGAATGTGCCTGAAGCATCCAGCTTTAGCTCTACTACAGAGGGTGTTGTAATTTCCTTACTTTCGCTGGTGATAACAACTTTTTCTCCTAGCATTTCTGCTGGCGCTAACAGACGAATATTGCGTGCTCTAGTTGGAGCAAGGAAATACGAATCCTCCTCGAACTGTAAGTGAGCTGGATCTGGAAGATTTTCAGTAGGTACGGGTTCGCAAATTAGGGTAGCGGACGCCGTTTCACCTAAATACGTGAAGAGTAGTTCCGTGCTTCCAAATTCTTTTGCATCAACTTTTAGGGATGCCTGCATAACTGAAAGGCGTTCATGCTCACGCCATTTTAACTCTGAATCAATAAGAGAAAATGTGCCTGAGGTATCTATTAAGTCAATCTTCACCCCATCTGACTTGAAATCAAACTGTGGTGCTCTCAAAGTGAGAGTTGCCGTCTTTCCCTTTTCAATGAATTTCTTTGGTGGAACTATCGAGATTTTTGTGAAATCAACTCCAGAACCACCTTCTGGGAGGTCTCCTGCTTCAGCTTCATCTAAAGTTTCTTGAAGAAGTTCAGCAAGAGATCTACTCGCAAGATCCAGACGTTTTCTTAAGTCCTGTCCTTCACTCTTGTTTGCATCTTCTTCAGCCGCAACCTCGTCAAAGAATTTTTTGATTTGCTCTTGAACCAATTTATCTAGAGCTCGGTAATACGGATGTGAACGTTCAAGTCCTTCACGTGAGCGTTTAACTAAGCGCATTGGATTGGCCTTAACGGTTTCTTCAGAAGTCGATTCGTGATTTTTTTCTATTTCATCAATTTGACGATTCAATACATCGATATCTGGCGCAAGTATTTCTCCACCAAACCATCCTGATTCTGGTCTTGAACTCAGACTTAGGAAGGTGTTCTCATAGTTTCCACGCTTATCTCTAATAACCAAACCATGATACGAGAACTCATCTAGATTGCCTGTTTGACGTTCGTTGAACTTGTAAAATCTCAAATTTACTTTTTGTTTGTACCCCGGAACTTCAAATTCCTGATTTAACAATTCATTATGAGGAGGTAACTGAAACTTCAGATTTGCGGATTTATTGGTTCTAGAGTCAACAAATGTAACTTTGTGACGTCCAACAATCCCCCGCAATGAGACATGATTAGATAGTTGCTCTACCAGTTTGGGAGTATTCGGAATCATTGGTGCGCGCATTTTGTGAACTAAAATTGTTGCCGAAAGTCCACTTGAATCCCCTAGTAATCCCAATGCTTTTCTATGCTCTTGCGTTGCTGGAACATCTGAAGCGATCATGTTCCAACTACCTTCAAATGGATCCAACTCGACTGCGCTGTACTTACCCGCGCATATCGATTCAAATAGGGCTTTTCCAAAGATTGCGACATCTTTTGCGCCACGACCGAACAAACCGCGAGAACCTTCTTCAGCGCCTTTATTAGCTAGATAGCTTCTATTTTCAGCGCCAAGCTCAACGAATGACTTGCGAAGCATCTCACCAGGAAGGCCTTTTGCATGATCTCTCACAACTAACTTGTATTTGTAAGGTGCCTCTGCATTTGCAATTTCAATATGAATAGGCCCATCAACAGAGACATCCTTGTAAGCATCGTCACAGTTAGTAATCAATTCAATTAGTCCAGTGACAATGTTGCCTTTCATTGCTTCTGAAGCATCCTGCCGAAATGCACGATCGGTGTAAATCATTTTTCCAGTTTGTTGATTAGTCATTTATTGCTTCACCTCTCACATGGATTGATCGTGCATATCTTGCAAATTGCCCTATGTCTAGATCACCGGAAACATCAGCCATTCGATCTAAGTCAGTGAATCTCCCTAACCAAACCGACTCAGGACTTGCTGGAGAGCATTCCAATGCATCCGCCACAAGGTGCAGTACTTCTTCGGTTTGTTGATTCAAAAAGGCTTGCCAGGCAACATGGTTTTTCAATCTCTTTATTTGCTGCATATACTGATTAGTAGATGGCGCAGGAACGTTTGACTGTCCATATGTGGCTTCTAGTTTTTTCATGTTTTCACGAACCCAGTTAATTCCCGAACCACTCAAACGTCTGGCATATTGATGTGGGCGAAAAATGAAATCTGTCTCTGCTTCAACAGATTGCAGTGCTTTTGAAGTTTTCTTGTAATCCGGTAAGTCGGGCCGGGTTCTCCAACCAAGGCGCTTAGGGGCTATTTCAAAGCACTTTAGATAGATTTCTTCTACATCGACATCTCGATCCGATCCACCAAGAACAAAAAGCGCCCACACAAAAAGTTCAGAGTTAGAAACTCGATTTGCGCTAAAACTCAATTTTGCCCCACTCATTTGCGTAACTTGAATTCTGGTTGATCTTCATTTCTATTCAGCTTGAACCTAACCTGAAGGTCTGACAGCTCTTTCTGAAGCGCTTGAACGATTTCTTTGATGTCCTGATCCGAATATTCGTAATTGCTTTGATTTGAAAGGTTGCCAATAACTCGTATGGCCTTCATTGCTTTCGCCACTCGCGCCTCGGCTAAACGGACAAAATTACTTCTTTTTTGTGACATTTGGACTCTATCCCCTAATATTTGCCAAATAATTACACTATTTGGCACAATAGTCAAGAATCTAGTGATTTCGAGCCTAATTTTGGCCTGCCCAGAACAGTTTCATGAGCCTCACAGGCAAGATGAGCAGAGCCCTCTAGTTGATGCGGGGAAGACGAATCCGAATCAAGACCTCAGGTGCGTTCATGATCTTGACCCGAGCTCAGCTACCTAGTCCTTGTACGGACCGAGGAATTTATCGCCATTCAGGTGCATTAAGTGATCAGGATCAGAACTGAGCCAAACCTCTGTCTCCCATGCAAGATCTTCCAGATGCTTCCTCATAATTTGTCGATCAGGGAAACTTGTAACAAATACCAACTCAGCCTTGCAATCCTTTAGGAGAAGTTTGAATTTCTCTCTGCGTGAATAGGAGATAGGTCCGGAAGACGTTACGGCTTCTATTAAATAAAGCCAATTTTTGGATGGACTGTATGCAACCACGTCTGGAAGTTCTCCATCGTTCAGTTCAAAAAATCCAATCTTTCGCAAAGTGATCTCATCCTTGATGATGGTTCGAGTTTCTGCGTCTCCTACATATAAAACCGCAGGAGAGTATCCATATCTCGGCAGGAATTCTTCGATGATTGCTTTTATTAGTTCGTTATGAGGTCCTGGGCCCATTTGAATAACTTTTCCTCCGGGGAGAGAAACATCAGTCCTGTTTAAATTTCTAATTTGTTGCATTTGTGTAGCAAGATGACCCGAATTCTTGAACCAATCTTTTAAAATGCTATCCCATGTTGGTTGTCCAACGTGACGTAAAACTTCTGCTGCTAATGGACTAAGTCCCCAGGCCCTTGTCGGATCATTTTGCGAAGAATCTGGTTTGTTGATGACAACGATGTTTCCGTTTCTCGGATCTTTCAGCCATGATCGCCGAACATCATCGTAGGAACCCGCGGCTATATTTTCACCGTAATGCTGATTTACAAATGTAATAATCTGGCGAGTGGTTAAAGAATGTTCACTCACATCTTGGGCTGACTTCCACGGCGTTGATGGCTTGAGGCCACAACAGGATAAAACTGCTAGTGCTCTTGTCGTTTCTCCACGCTTGGTTAATTTTGGTAAACCCATGGCGAGAAGAGCTTCCCGAGCCTCCTGAAGCCGAGCATCAATCGTTGTTAATTTTGGCATTTAGGCCATTTTCAATAATTGCTGAGTAGCCACATTATCAAGCAGTGCAGAAACCGAATTTGCAATACTCTTGGCAAAAAGTGGCGGGACTGCATTACCGATTTGATTAAAAGCTGAATCAGAACTGCCAGCAAATTCAAAAGAATCGGGAAATGATTGCAACCTAGCTGCTTCGCGAACGTTGATTCGCCTGCGTTTGCCGTTTTTTAACTTCACTCTATGCATGTCGCCAGTTGCGCCCGCGAGATTTCGACAAGTAAGAGTCCTAGCTGGCCTGTCCAAATAAAGATCTCTTGGATTGACACATTTGGAGGCATCTTCGTACTTCTTTATGTATGCATCTTGACTCGCAGTCAGAAACCTATCGTCTGGATTAGTAACTTCGATCAAGTCACCAATCGCATCTCCAACAGTTGCGATCTGAACCGCTTCTTCGGGCCATGTCCATTCACTCATATGGCCTACGACGATCACTCTTTCTCGATTTTGAGGCACTCCGTACTTGGAGGCATTTAGAAGCTTGAAGTCGATTTTGTACCCTAATGAACCGAGATCACTCAGAACAGAATCAAAATAGGATCTATTCTTGTATAGCAACCCTCTAACATTTTCAAATAGAAACAATTTAGGTTTAACTTGAGCTACAGCAGAGATAAAGGCTGGAAAACCATTGCGAACATCATCTACACCTGATTGAAGACCTCCAACAGAAAATGGCTGGCAAGGTGGGCCGCCAATTACTATGTCGGCTTTTGGAAACTCTGTTTCTTCATTGAGTTTAACTTGTAGACATTCCCCAACTAAATTCTTGTTATAGGTTGCCGCGGCGTTGGAATCCATTTCCATACCCAAAGTCTCAAAACCCGCGGATTCAAAACCTAGAGCTAATCCCCCGCATCCTGCAAAGAGATCAAGTACCAGCTCTGGCCGAGTAATTTGAGGAGTTAGCTCTTTGTTCAGGTCGTTTAACCACCTAGACACAACTTCACCCCTTTGTCGAAAGCCACTTGAAGAAAAAAGAATACGCTGCCCAACTGACAGATTGGCTCAATTCCCGGATCTTAAGCGCAGGTGTTAGCAGTGCGTTAGCAGTAGATAATCAAAATAGGCATGGTTTTTGTCAGTGCTGGGGTATAAAGTCAGGGCTTCAACCAAAGACAACGCTGAAAACTTCATTTGAAGCACTTAGCGAGTGGTATTGAAAGATTTCAACTTACGCCTGCGGTAACTCTTAATCACCGGGTCGGGGGTTCGAGTCCCTCACAACCCACTTACTTCTTTTTGTAGTCCTTTGGACAAACAGGTTTAACTGCAGTTACTTTCTTTGTCAGCTTTCCTTTTACGCAAGTGATTGTGGTTTTCTTTTTCACTGCTACGGCTGCCTTAGCCTCTGCTTTCTCTGAAGCAATCTGCGTCGCCACAAATATCTCGGCTTCTTTGATGAGGTCTAAGTAGCGATAAATAGGTTGGGAATAATTGATTCCACCTTTACCATCGAAAGATGGAGACTGGCCACACGCATAAATCCTGTCAGCTGTGCCAATATTCGCGAGATACATAATATTTCCGTT
>CANLTP010000028.1 GCA_947494085.1 Actinomycetota bacterium
TGTAGTCGGCGATTTTGTTCAATTAAAAAGTGCTGGTGGGGGACAGAAGAAAGGTCTCTGCCCTTTCCATGATGAGAAAAGCCCTTCGTTCCATGTGACACCAAGCAAAGGTTATTTTCACTGTTTCGGATGTGGTGTAGGTGGCGATGCAATTGCATTCCTAATGAAGATGGATCATCTTTCATTTTCTGAATCGGTTGAACGATTAGCCGACAGAATGGGCTACACACTTCGCTACGACGGCACTAATACAAATACCGGCCCAAGCATTAATCGCTCACGGTTGGTGGCCGCAAATGTTGCCGCAATGAATTTCTATCGCGAACAGTTGAATCTTCCAGGAAGTGCCCAAGTTGGACGCGAATTTCTCCAGAAGCGGGGCTTTGACAAGGGAGCAGCTGAAACTTTTGGCGTTGGATATGCACCTGATGAGTGGGATGGTTTGTATAAGCATCTTAAAACTTTAGGTTTTACAGATAGCGAACTCTCGCTTGCTGGCCTAAGTAAAGATGGAACCAAAGGTCCAATTGATAGATATCGAAATCGTTTAGTGTGGCCAATCAAAGATATCTCAGGTGATGTAGTTGGTTTTGGCGCCCGCAAACTTGCTAGTGATGAAGTTGATCAAGGTCCTAAATATTTAAATACTTCAGAAACTCCGATCTATAAGAAGAGCCAGATACTTTATGGGCTCGATATGGCTAAAAAAGAGATTGCGAAGAAGCGCCAAGTTGTAATCGTTGAAGGCTATACCGATGTTATGGCAGCACACTTAGCCGGAATAACTACAGCTGTCGCAACTTGTGGAACAGCATTTGGTGACGATCACATTCGAGTAATTCGTAGATTATTAATGGATGATGACGCTTTCCGTGGTGAAGTTATCTTCACCTTCGATGGTGATGCAGCTGGACAGAAAGCCGCCCTTCGCGCATTTGGTGATGATCAGAAATTTGTTGCGCAAACTTTCGTCGCGGTAGAACCTTCAGGAATGGATCCATGCGATTTGCGAATCGCTTCCGGAGATGCCGCAGTTCGCGATTTAATCGCTCGCCGGGTTCCACTATTTGAATTCGCTATAAAGAGCGAGATCGCTAAATATGATGTTAATGCCGCAGAGGGAAGAGTTTCAGCCCTAAATCAAGTCGCACCGCTGATCGGAAAAATTCGAGATGCATCTCTGCGACCAGAGTATGCGCGCTTGGTTGCCGGTTGGTTAGGCATGGAAGTTGATATTGTTACAAGTGCAATTAAGAAAACTGCGACAAGAAGTGTGCCTTCGCAGAACTTAGAACCTGCTGTTCAATCTGAAGTTAATTTGCGAGACCCAATCCTAATGATGGAACGAGAAGTTCTTAAGATAAAGTTGCAGCATCCAGAGATGGCAAAGGATTGGGCGCTGCTAGAGAAGAATGCATTCTCTTATTGGGCTTATCACCAACTTCGTACACAAATCGATAGTTCGCCAGAATTAAATATTCAAAAATTACTTGAGAGCAGTGAGAGCGAAGATATTCGAGCGTTGATTACTGAATTAACAGTTGAACCAATCCGCACAGATCGCGAAATTTCAGAACGATACATCGCTGCAATCTTTGCCAGACTTCGCGAGGTCGCACTAAGTCGATCAATCGCAGAAATAAAATCAACTTTGCAGCGCTTAAATCCAACAGAGAATGAGGCCCAATACAACGAGACCTTTGGGGCTTTGGTAGCGATGGAAGCCGAACGCCGAGTTCAGAAAGATGCTGCTTTAGGCGAACTTGGCTGATTGGGATAACTCACCGCGCGTCAGATATAGTTCGCACGTTACAATCCCTCATAGCTCAATTGGCAGAGCAGCCGACTGTTAATCGGCAGGTTCTTGGTTCGAGTCCAAGTGAGGGAGCTTCTTTAGATGGTCAGGGAGTTTTAACGGTGGCAAATTATAGTTTTGTGAAATCTTGGCAGAACATCCCGATTGGTGCCCGATTAATTCGACTCTTTCTCGGCGTTACATTTATATATGGCGGTTGGAACAAAGCAACAGACCCAGGATTTTTAAATCCACAATCAGCCAGTTATATCGGCGCTCAAATTACTAGTTACCTCGACACCTCTCCAATATCTTTTGCACTGAAGCCCATGATCGAAAATGCGACTGCATTTGGTTGGTCGATAATCATTGCTGAATTTGCAATTGGAATCGCAACACTTGCAGGAATAGCGCTTGAGCTTGCGGCACTTGGTGGATTCTTTTTATCAATCACACTCTGGCTTACTGCGACTTGGACCGTAAAGCCGTATTTCTTGGGAAGTGATACCGCATACGCAATTCTCTGGTTGGCACTTTTCTTATTAGTTCGCCAAAACACAAAGGGGCGACGCGTAATTGCGCTCTTGCCAGATCTTCGCGATCGCCGCGAAGTTATTCGAATTCTTGGTGTTGCGGCTGCATCAGTTGCGGCAGTATTCGTTGGTCGAAGATTTGAGAATTCGAATCCAACCCCAGAGGCAGGAACTGCAATTGCAAAGGTTGCAGATGTTCCGATTGGTTCAACCAAAGAATTTATCGCATTTGATGGAACTCCAGCTGTGCTCTTTAGAACTAAATCGGGTGTCTTTGCATATTCGAGTGTCTGCACACATCAAGGATGCAGCGTTAGTTATAACGCAAAAAATAATCTTTTAGTTTGCCCTTGTCATAATGCGCAATTTGACCCGACCCAAGATGGTGCAGCAATAGTTGGACCAACCAAGATTGCGCTACCTAAAATAAAAGTGGCGATAATCGGTATAAATATCGTCCAGATTTAATTAATTATCCGAGCACCAGCACTTGGCAGCGCAGAGAAAAATCTTGGACTCTTAAATCTTGCCTTCATAAATCCACTCTTTATTTCGCTCTTAATTAACTCGGAATCCTTCGCTTTGATCAGCGCGATAGCGCTTCCACCAAATCCGCCACCAATCATTCTTGAACCTAGCGCACCAAATTTAAGTGCGGTATCAACAGCTAAATCTAATTCCGGGCACGAAACCGTGTAGTTATCTCGCAATGAAATATGAGCTGCTGTAACAATCTCACCAAATCCGACCAAGTCACCGCTCTTTAGAAGTTTGACGGCTTCTAATACGCGTTGCATCTCGGTTATTCCATGGAAAGCACGAAGATAAGTTTTCTCATCTAATTCGGATTTTCTCACCACAAATTCTGAAATTGAAATGTCACGAAGTGAAGTGATTCCTAAATCCGCAATCGCTTTCTCACAGGAAGCACGTCGTTCGGCATATCCACCATCTACTAGCGCGTGATGCACCTGAGTATCAATTACTAAAAGTTCAAGGCCAAGCGGTGCAATATCGAATGGGATCTGTTCGATTGAAAGATCACGAGTATCTAGAAGCAGTGCGTTTCCTTCAGTTGCCATAAGTGAAACTGATTGATCCATGATGCCGCAAGGCATTCCAACATAAATATTTTCGGCACGTTGGGCAGCTCGCGCTAACTCCGGAAGTGTTAAACCTAAATCAAATAATTCACTTACCGCAGTTGCTACCGCACACTCAAGTGCGGCGCTGGAAGATAAGCCGGCGCCTAACGGCACTTGGCCGTCAACGAGAATATCTAGCCCAGAATCAATACCAAGTGACCAGAGAACTCCAATTGGATAACGGGTCCAAGCCTCACCGCTCTTTGGTGCAATATCTGCGCAATTAATTGTGGAGATTGCGCCCTTCTTCTGGCTAGATGCACATCGAATTTTGTTATTCGAAGTCTTTGCGATTGCAACTGTGGTTGCATCAGAGATTGCAAATGGAAGAACAAAGCCATCAAGGAAATCCACATGCTCGCCAATTAGATTTACTCGCCCTGGAGCGCTGGCGATAACGTCGGGGGATTTTCCGAAAACTTCCTGGAATTTACTTGCTAGTGGATGCATTCTGAGATTCCCAAGTATCCCGAACCATGTTTTCGATACCTTGTTTTGGTGTCCAATTTAAAACCTGAGCCGCAAGTGAAATATCGGCGATTAGAACGGCCGGATCACCTGAACGTCTAGCAGTAATTTCGGTCGGGATATCTCTTCCCAGAACTTTACTTGCAGCACTTACAACTTCTGTTACCGAATAGCCGCCACCACTACCAAGGTTCACAATCTTGTGCTGACCTAAAGCAAGGTTTTCTAGCGCCAAAATATGGGCATCAATTAAATCAATTACGTGAATGTAATCTCGGATGCAAGTTCCATCTTTAGTTGGCCAATCATTACCGAAAATCTTTATCGGTTTTTCTATCGTTGACCGCAGTAAATTAGGAATTAGATGAGTTTCTGGGTTGTGTCGTTCGGCCAACCAACCAGACTTGGATTTATATGCACCAGCTACATTGAAATATCTAAGGCTAACTGCAGCCAAGCCTGATTTAGCTTCTTCAGTAATCATCTGATCGACCGCTAATTTTGTTGTGCCATATGGACTAGTTGTTATTGTAGCTGCTCCTTCAGTAATTGGAATCACTTCTGGCTCGCCATAAGTCGCAGCAGTTGAGGAGAAAACCAATTTAGAAATTTTGGCCTTAGCCATTTGGTCCAATAAATTCCTAGTGCCATTCACATTTACATCGAAGTAAAGATCTGGCTTTTCAACAGATTCGCCGACCAATGATTTTGCTGCAAAGTGAAGGACTGCGCTGCAATCAGCAAGTGCCAAAGCAACAGATTCAGGATTTAAAATTGAGCCTTCAATAAACTTTGCCTGACTTGATACAGCGTCACGGTGGCCAGTAGAACAATCATCTAAAACCGTTACATCAAAGCCACGTTCCAAAAGAATTGCCGTTGCGACCGACCCGATATAGCCAGCACCGCCGGTAACAAGAACGCGCATTAGATTTTTACATCACGCATTTGCGCCGCAGATTGCTCTGGCTTTAAATCCATAATAAATGCCTGCATTGCAGACTCTGAACCCGCAAGATATTTTAATTTGCCTGGAGCTCGACGAATACTTGTTATCTGCATGTGTAAACCAAGTGCCTCGCGTCCAACATGAACCGGAGCTTGATGCCAAGATGCCATGTATGCCATCTCAATTCCGAAGACACCATCTAACCTTTGGAGTGCTTCTTTCGCAACAGCGCCAAAAGCATCAGCTTGTGCATCAGTAAGTTCTGCGAGATCAGCGGTAAATACTTTTGGTGCGATATGAATTTCAAAGGGATAGCGAGATGCAAATGGAACGTAGGCAATCCAATCGCTGTTCTGGGCAACGATTCGAACCTCATCCTTAATTTCACGAGCAATAATGTCGGTTAAAAGTGGACGAGAGTGCTCGGCTAAATGATCAGTTGCAATCTTCAACATCTTTTCTACACGTGGCGGCAGATAAGAATAAGAATAAATTTGGCCATGCGGATGATGCAGAGTTACTCCAACTTCAACACCACGATTTTCGAACGGGAAAATATGGGCAATATTCGGTAGTTTAGAAATTTCTCGAGTGCGATCGCGCCATGCTTCCAGAACGATTCGAATCTGTTCTAGCGAGAGCGAACCAAAGTTTGCTTCATGTTGATCGGTATAACAGAGCACTTCACAGAAACCAGCGGCATCTACTATCGGAGTATTTAAACCATCGTATTCTGGTAACTTCCAATCACTTCCGGCAATTGCTAAGGAAGGGGAAAGATTTTCAAAGACTGCAACTTCATAATTCGCTTCTGGAATTTCGGAGAGTAGACCAGGTTTTGTCGGACACAGCGGACATAACTCTTTCGGCGGTAAGAAGACTCGAGCTTGGCGATGCGCCGCCATGACAACCCACTCATTTGTAAGTGCATCTAATCTAAGTTCACCAAGACCTGGTCGCTTTTCAACTGGTCTGGTATCAACAGCATCGCGAGCGACAGGCTTTGAATCGTAATAAGAAATAGTTCGGCCATCGCTCAACTTGCGATCTTGGCGGACGATGCCGTGACTCAACGGGATCGATTCTTTGCTGCTCACAAGAGCAAACTCTATCTTTGGTTATCTTTTAATTACGAATCTGCCCCGCGCAAGTGTCAACCGGATTAGGTGCTGGCTTCTTTGTTGGCGATGGCTTAGGGGTTGGGGTAGGTCCCTGGGTTACTTCAAACATAACTGGCATAACTGCATTTGCATGAGTCGTTGATTCATCGAAGTATTCAACATAACCAACGTAGGTGCCAGCTGTAAGTCCAGAAACTTTCAGCGTCCATCTTCCAGAAGCCGATCTAATTACTTGTTGTTCTCCAGTTTTAATGGTCGAATCAGCCGAAACAAATCTCACACTACCGGTGACAACATGTGTGCCATTTGGTCGAACTGCATCTACGACGAAATTCGCACTATCGTTTGTCGTTATTGAACTCGAACTTGATAACAAGGTCGCCGTCGTGGTTTCGTTTATAGGCATTAGATCAACTGGACTTGGCTTCCAGATGCCCTTAGTCAAGGTATAAAACTTCTCTTCACCACCATTAAATACATTCAAATCAATTCTCGAACTTGCAACACCGTATTTCGAGCCCTTGCCACAAGATGAGTATTGCCAAATAGTGTAATCAGCCGTGCAATCTGACTTTGTCCACGAGTGCACAAAGCAGCCAACACTCTTCATTCCAGGATGATTCGCTGGCTCTTTTGGATGAATTCCATATGACGCTATCCATAGCGGATACTTTGCAAATTCTTTTGATCTTGCCTTTGCGCTCTGTAAGAAATTTGGATATGAATAAACGAATGGTAGACGTTTGGTTTTGAGAGTTACTTCTTCCAACCAAGCTTTTGCCCATAATGAAACGTGGGCACGGCTTGCATATTTCTGACAGACACCTGAAATTCTGCGAACACAATTCGTTTCCAAATCCAGCGCTACAGGTAAATCTTGTTCGGTGTAACCACCAATTTCGCCAAGTCGCCAAATAACTTTCTGTGCTTGGGTTTTTGCGTCTGCAATGATTTCAGCTTTAACTTTTGTGTCAGGAATATAAGCAAAGTAATAAAAGCCGGTATATAAACCAGCAGCCTGAGCAGCCTTTCGATCTTCAATCAAATATTTCTTTGCGATTAAATCAGCAGAAGGTTGAGAATCTGCACCTTTAATCATTACGAAGCGGATACCTGCGTTGGCCATTTTCGTAAAATTAATTGGCTTGTCATATGGATGCTGCCACTTACTTATATCAACCCCATGAATTCGATTTCCTGGCCCTGAAGTAACAAGTGCAAGTGGAGCTGCAGCAACTACGCTATTTGATACCAAAGATAGGCAGAGTGTTAAGAGAAAGAATAGTTTTTTCAAGACTCTATAACCTCCAACTTCTGTCCGGTGACTTCCAACATTGCAGAAACTAGTTTGGCAGTTTGTTCGGGCTTACGTGCTGATTTAAAGTTGTGGTCGCCACTAAATTTTTCACTGTCGGCAAAGCTAACCTCCAATACATTGCCTTCAAGTTTTACTAATCTGGCATCAAACCAGAGCAGCCATGCGACTCGATCAACTTCCAAAACTGCATCAAGGACTTGATTCCAAGATGCTTTTAGAGTTTCCAGTGAGAATTCTGAGTTCATTTGTTCTGTGAAATCGCAACTAATTCGGCTAAATGAATCACCTTAGTTTTTACTCGAGCCCGACGAAGTTCAGTCACTAATTGTCTGGTGCAACCAGGATTTACAGTTGCTATGTAATCAAGATTTAACGCTTTAATTTCTGCAATCTTCTGGCTGACAACCTTTCGGCTATTTTTCTTTTGTAGCAGCGCATAACTTCCAGCAGCACCACAACAGTCAGCAGCACCAGGAATTTCCACATAATCACCGAGTTGAGTCAGAATATTTCTTGGTTGCGCAAAGACGCCCATTCCATTTCGCAAGTGACAGGAATCTTGAAGGCCAACTCGAATTTTACGACCAGCTTTCTCAATTGGCTTCAATTCGATTTCACGTTTCACCCACCATTGTGAGAATTCTTGAACTCGATCGCTTCCGATTACTGAAGCTAAATGTGCTGCACAGCCACCTGCTGTCGTCAGGATTGTTCCTGGTAATTTTTCACCTAAGGCTTTCGCCATCTCTTTGCCCTTATCAAGTTCACCATTATGCGCATGTAGTGCGCCACAACAACCTTGATCTGATGAACATGAAACTTCGGGTGCAAGTTTGGCAACTGCGCGACTTACAGATGGGAACAAGCGGCGTTCAAAGCAGCCATACATAAGGTGCAAATCTTTATTTGCTTCTCTGCATTTTGCGAATGGTGAGAACAAACCAAGTGCCCACATGCCAATTTTTGTGTCGACAATAAAGAATAAGCCGCGAATAATTAGTGGACGATTCTTTCCCTGCCAAGTTATCTCACGCATCTCTTCGAGTAATACGCCATATTCAACGCCAGCTGGACAGACTGGTTCGCAGGCACGGCAACCAAGACAGAAAGATGATTCTTGAAGTAGATCTAACGCGGGCAATTTATCGTTCTGCACAGCGCGCATCAAAGTGATTCGACCACGAGGTGAGGACTCTTCGTTTCCAGTTAATTTGTAAGTTGGGCAGGCAGGTAAGCAGTAACCACAAGAGATGCAGCGATCTAATTTGTCTTGGCTAAATTTCTCTCTCATGAACCGATCCGTCCTGGATTTAAGATTCCAGCCGGATCAAATACTTTCTTGATACTTCTTTGTAGTTGCATATTTGTGCTTCCAATTTTCGCTTCAAGATATGGCAACTTTGCCGAGCCAACTCCGTGCTCGCCAGTAATGGTTCCACCGAATTCAAGGGGGAGTGCAAAGATCTCAGCAAGCGCTGCTTCAGCTGCGGCAACTTCACGAGGATCGTCTTTATCTAAAACAATTGTTGGGTGCAGATTTCCATCACCAGCATGCCCAAAGGTTCCGATGCGAAGTCCATGTTTCTTACCAATTGCCTCAATTCGGTTAACAACTTCAGCCATTGCCTTTCTTGGGACAGCAATATCTTCAAGAATTGAAAGCGAACTTAAGCGGGCTAGTGCTGGAAGTGAACAACGACGGGCATATAGCAGTGCTTCAGCAGCCGCGATATCTGCGGCAAGTGTCACACCGCGACAGCCCTGCGAAGTTTTAGCAATTTCAGCCATTTTATTCACGCTCTGGTCGATCGAAACTAAATCACCATCATCGCCAAACAATAAAAGTGCACCGGCTTTTGTATCCAAACCAAGATGCGCAAAATCTTCAACTGCAACCAGGCAAGTGTTATCCAGAAATTCCAGAGTAGCTGGCAGAATTCCCGCAGTAATAATTTTCTCAACTGCGCCGGCAGCAGCAGCTAAATCTTCAAAATATGCAACACCGTATTTCGATGCTTCCGGCCGCGGTGCTAG
>CANLTP010000029.1 GCA_947494085.1 Actinomycetota bacterium
TAACAACCGCTTCAAATTTTGGAGTTAATTTTCTTAAATGATCGAATCGGAACGAAACTCCACAATTTCCATCAAACTCAAAGAGATACTGAATCTCTCCCATTTCTCTATAACGAACAACCCGTGAAATTTTTCCATTTAGTGGAATCTTCACCGTTACCAAATTGTCGGTCGCATTATCAAAACCAAAACCACCATGAGCTTTGTAATTTCCACCTCGCTCCTGCCCTGGATAAAGAATTGATGTGACCTTTGATAAGTCAACTGGCGTTTGAAGAAGTGGAGTTGGACATGATGGCGATGGAATGACACCAGCACTTGGAGATGAGGATGTCGGTGCGGTTGGTGAAGCGTTCTTTGTGCCAACACCTTTACTCCAAACAAGTTTCTTGCCGCTCTTGATACAGGTGTAATTGATCCCTGCGGATGCGCTGATTTGGCCAAGTTTTTTACAAGTAGTACCTGGTTTCACCGCCGCTGTTGCAGTTGAAAGATTTAGCGTAAGAGCTAAGCATCCAATTACTATGGTTGCAGCTATTCGCTTCATACCTCCAAGAATATCAACGAGATAGGTTAAATATCTACGCCAATGTATTTGGTTTCAAGGAATTCATAGATACCTGCAAAGCCACCTTCGCGGCCAAGCCCGCTCTGCTTTACACCACCAAATGGTGCGGCTGGATCTGAAATAACGCCGCGATTAATTGCAACCATTCCAGATTCAATTGCTTCAGCAGTTTTGATTGCACGCTTTAAATCGCTGGAATACACATAACTAATCAAGCCGTATTCAGTTGCATTCGCTAATTCAATTGCTTCGGCATCGCCTTCGAAAGTAACAATTGGTGCGACAGGGCCAAAGACTTCGTTATTTAGAATTGGGTTTGTCTTATCTACAGTTACAACCGTTGCTGGATAAAACGCGCCGGCACCTTCAGGTGTTGAGCCTCCGAGGATTAATTTTCCACCAGCTTTGACAGCAGCTGTAACTAGTTCTGCAATCTTGTTACGTTCTTTAATAGAAACGCTGGCACCAAGTTGGGCGCCATCTTCTAAGCCCGGGGCAAGCTTTAGCGCACCCATAGCTTTTGCAAACTTTGTTGTGAATTCTTCAGCCACGCTCTTTGCAACAATAAAACGATTTGCTGCGGTGCAAGCAGCGCCACCATTGCGCATCTTTGCAAGCATCGCGCCAGCTACTGCATCATCAATGTTTGCATCATCTAGAACTACGAATGGTGCATTTCCACCAAGTTCCATCGATGTGCGAAGCACGTTATCTGCAGACTCTTTTAGAAGAGTGCGGCCAACTTCGGTTGAACCGGTAAAAGATAAATTACGAACACGTGGATCGTGCAGCATCTTTGAAATCATTGGGCCGGTTTTTGATGGCAGAATAAAATTGACCACACCTTTTGGAACGCCGGCACGCTCTAAAATTTCAACGATTGCGAGCGCAGTTAGTGGAGTTTCACTTGCAGGTTTTAAAATAACTGTGCAACCTGCTGCCAGTGCTGGGCCAATCTTTCGCGTTGCCATTGCTGCAGGGAAATTCCATGGCGTGATCAAAAGTGAGACACCAATTGGTTGGTGGGTAACGAGAATTCTTTTATCGCCCGAAGGTGCTTGGCGATAATCGCCAGGTGTGCGCACAGCTTCTTCGGCAAACCAACGGAAAAATTCTACGGCATAAGTAATTTCACCTTTGGCATCGGAGAAAACTTTTCCGTTCTCCATTGAAACAATCTTTGCCAGATGATCTGCTTCAGCAATCATGATTTCGAAAGCTTTACGTAAGATTTCACTGCGGACTCGAGGTGCAGTTTTTGACCAGGTTTTAAAGGCGTTGTGCGCTGCGGTTACTGCGGCATCACATTGAGCCTCGCCCGCGGTTTGAACTTCGGCAATTACATTTCCGGTGCTTGGATCGGTTACAGGCAGGGTGCCGTCACCTTTTACCCATGCGCCGTCGATATAAAGGTCGGTTTTTAATTGCATGCGGCAAGCATACGCCCCGATTGCGAAGTAAAATTAATTCCAGTGAACTGAAGAATTCCCCGATAACTAGGAAGAGTGGCTGTGCCAAAGTCTTGGACTGATGACGCCCCAGAACCAATGGTTCTCCAAGAGCATGCGCGTTTAGCGGATCCGATTTCCTATCGAATCAAACGCCGGCTTTTAGGTAATCCGATAAATCGCCATTCCCTAGCTGATCAACGACTTTCTAAAAAGTCCGCTTTTGGAATTCTCTCTTCTGATTGCATCTCATCTTCTGCCTACGGTGGCGAACAGATATTGGTTGCACTTATTCCAGCTTTTGGTTTAGCAGCTTTTGCAATATTTCCGCCAATGGTGGCAATCATTCTTGCCATGCTTCTGATTATCACCTTTTCATATCGAGATGTGATCGCAACTTACACAAGAACTGGCAGCGCTTATATTGTTGCAAAAGAAAATTTTGGGACCAAAGTTTCTTTGGTTGCGGCAATTGAACTGATGTTTGGTTACATTATTACGGTAGCGATTCAGGCTGCTGCTGGTGTAGCGGCGATAATTTCAGCGCTTCCTGAACTCTCTGATATTAAAGTTGAGATAACCCTTGCCGTAGTTATTCTCTTAACATTTGTTAATTTACGTGGGGTTAAAGATGCTGGTCTGATTTTTGTTCTACCCTCTTATTTATTTATGTTCTCTATGTTTACTGTATTCGGTTTTGGTATTTATCGGCATATCAATGGCACTCTGCCAAACTATGCAACTCAAAATGAAGGTCTGCTGCCACTTGGCGAATCCCAAGGTTTGATTTCACTCGCTGCTGCTCTACTAATTTTGAAAGCATTTGCTAACGGCAGCGCATCTCTTACTGGGTTGGAAGCGGTATCTGATTCTGTTCCACTTTTCAAAAGTCCAGAACATAAGAATGCTCGTACAACTCTTACTCTTATGGCGCTCACTTTAGGAACGCTGATTATGGGAATTGCTTGGTTGGCTCAGAAAACAACTGCCGTTCCTTATGCTGAGGGAACTCCAACAGTTATCTCTTTAGTTGCAAAAGCAGCGCTGGGAGATAGCGCATTTGGGAATATCTTCTTCTATATTGTCCAAGCAGGTACGACATTTATTCTCTTTGCTGGAGCTAATACTTGCTATAACGCATTTCCAAACCTTGTCAGTATTGTTGCAAAAGATGGGTTTCTACCAAAACGCCTAACTCAACGTGGCCATCGGTTGGCGTTTTCAAATGGGATCATTTTTATTACAGGCGGAGCATCAATTCTGGTGATTGTTTCAGGCGCAAGCATCACAGCCTTAGCAGCAATTTATGCCTTAGCTGTCTTTGTTGGATTTGCAATCACTGGATTAGGGATGGCACGAAAAACATTACGGGAAAAAGTGAGTGGCAACCGTAAGAGTTTATTCCGGCTAGTTCTCCATTCCCTCTCTGGGAGCATCGCACTCATTACCGTTGTAGTTCTCTCTGCGGTAAAGTTTTTTGAAGGAACATGGATTGTTGTTATCGGAACCCCGATAGTTGCCGCACTTATGCTTAATTTTAATCGCCAATATATGCGTGAGAGAGAAGCCCTTCTCCTTACTACCTCACATCAGAGAGCAACATCAATTGCTCGCCATGATGTTAGTGTTCTTGTTGACAATCTAGATTTAGCAACAATTGGTGCAATTAGATATGCCCGATCTTTAAATCCCAGACACTTGAATGCGGTTCATCTTGTTATTGATGATAAGTGGGCAGAAACAATTAGTGCTGGTTGGGCTGCAAATGCTGCAGTAAGCGATGTTCCACTGATTTTGATTGATTGCCCGGATCGCAGACTTCCTAATGCCGCAGTTGATTACGCAATTCGTTCTACAACCAATCGTGATGTTGAGTTAACTCTGTTGCTTCCACGTCGTTCTTATTCAAGATTCTTAGGTCGAGTTCTGCATGACCAAACAGCTGAAGCAATTGCTGCTCCAATCTCGCAATTAGAGCGGGTTGTAGCAACGATTATTCCTTTTGACGTAGAACGTATTTTGGATTCTGGAGTTCGTCGCAATGAAACTGTTGCTGCGCAAGTACCAGCCAAAGAGGCAAAGAAAGTTTCACAACCGAAGCCGCAGAGCTCTGATTCTGCTCCAGTTGGCCATTACAACGAAAACATTCTGCCGATTTCAAATGCAACTTGGCGCAGACGAGCACATGTTCGTGGCCAAGTAACTGCAATTAGAACTGCGCCATCGGGCGGTGCACCAAGAGTTGAAGTTGAAATTTGGGACACAACCGGTGGAATTACTCTGCATTTCTTAGGACGTCGCGAAATTGCTGGCCTTGATGTTGGTTCAACAATTTGTGCAGAAGGTATGGTCGGTGAAACCGAGGGATCACTTACAATTCTAAATCCTTCTTATGAAATCGTAATCTAATTACTTTCTAACAAATAGCAAACGCGCAACTAATAAACCAATTGGCAATCCGATTACCTGCGCAATCATGAAAATCCAAGCTGAATTCATTGTTATACCTGCAAATGAATCACTCCAGATTCGTGCAAATGTGACTGCTGGATTTGCAAAGACAAAAGATGAAGTCGCATAAAAAGCTGTGGTTATCCAGGCTGGAATAATGTAAGGCGCAAGATTTGTTCGTTTCTGATCAATTAATAAGTGAATAATCATGACAAGGCCAGCAGTTGCAAAAATTTCACTAAAAAATAAGTTTGTTCCGGTGCGTTCGTTTTGGGATTGAAATATTGCTGGCTTATCAAATATTAGGTTTGCAAATACTGTGCCACAAAATCCACCAATGAATTGCGCAACGATGTAAGCAGCTGCGCTTTTTCCATCAATTCGATTTTTAAATAACTCACCCAATGTGACTATCGGATTGAAATGTGCTCCACTTATCGGGCCGAATAATGTAATTATCAGAAAGAGCATAGAAACGATTGAGATCGCATTAATTGTTAATTGGATACCTTCATCTTGGGTCAAATTCGTAGCCATAATCCCAGAGCCAATTACGGCCGCGAGAAGAAGGGCAGTTCCAAGGAATTCTGCGAATATTTTCTGTAGTTTCACAACTCTTAATTTAGTGGAAAGATATGGGCTATCGAGTTTTAGCCACGTGAACAAATACTGAACAAGTAAGGGAGGCAAACTGTAATGTCAACGAAATTGGCATTTAAGGTTTTCGCACTCTCCGATCTTGGATTAGTGCGTGAAGGCAATGAAGATTCTGGATTAGTTTCTTCTAATTTAGTCGCGGTTGCAGATGGTATGGGTGGGCATGCTGGTGGCGAAGTTGCATCAACAATTGCTATTACTGCGCTTACTGCAAAAGAGATCAATGATGATTCGCTCTTAACAATTACGAAAGAGATTGATTTAGCAATTCTAAATCGCACTAATGCACAACCAGATCTCGCTGGGATGGGAACCACTCTTACAGCGCTTCACATAAATAAGGATTTGGTTGAACTTTTACATGTTGGT
This sequence comes from Actinomycetota bacterium, assembly GCA_947494085.1. The sequence continues at coordinate 5,494 of CANLTP010000029.1, forward strand.
GATTCTCGGTGCTATGCATTTACTGGTGGAAAGTTAAATCAATTAAGTAATGATCACACAGTTATGCAAGAGCTAATTGACCAAGGAAGAATTACTCCGGAGGAGGCGGTCAGCCATCCGCAACGCTCTCTGTTGACTCATGCATTAATGGGTGATTCTGGATTTGAACCTGTTATTCAACTTTATCCAATAAAGCTTGGTGATCAGTTTCTACTATGCAGCGATGGCTTAACAAGTGTTTTATCAGATTTTGAAATTGCCAAAATTTTGAAGAAGTATTCCGGTAAAGAATTAGTTGAAAATTTAGTAACGGAAACAAAAGCTAAAGGCGCACCAGATAACGTAACTGTAATTTGGGCCGAAATAGTTTTGGAAGAAGATGCCAGCTCCACGGCTTTGATTGGGGCAGCACGTGCTTAAAGTATTTGGAAATCGCTATGAGATTGGCGAGATGATTGGCACGGGTGGAATGGCCGATGTTTATATCGGCGAAGACCAGAGGCTTTCGCGCAAAGTTGCGGTAAAAGTTCTGCGAAGTGATCTGGCTCGTGATCCTTCATTCGTAGCAAGATTTAGAAAAGAAGCACTTGCGGCCGCCGGTTTAAATCACCCAGGAATTGTTGCGGTTTATGACTCTGGTGAAGAGGGCGCTAATTCATACATAGTTATGGAGCTTGTAAATGGCCACACACTTAGAGAAGAAATTTCGAAATCAACGCCACTAACCGTTGACCGCTCACTTGAAATTATTGAAGGCGTATTGGCAGCTCTTTCATATTCGCACTCAAATGGAATTATTCACCGTGATATAAAACCAGGAAACATAATGTTGACTGACTCTGGTGATGTAAAAGTTATGGATTTTGGAATTGCACGTGCAATGGACGATATTGGCGCAACAATGACAAGCACCTGGAACGTTGTTGGAACTGCACAATATCTTTCACCAGAACAAGCAACTGGCGAAGCTGCAGATCTTAGAAGTGATATTTACTCTGTTGGTTGCCTGCTCTACGAATTAGTTGCAGGTCAGCCACCTTTTACTGGCGATACTCCAGTTGCAATTGCGTATCAACATGTTTCATCTGACTTCCCATTACCTAGTGCGATAAATCCAGAGTTGAATGAGAACATCGACAAGATTGTTACTGTTGCGCTGGCAAAGAGCCCTGAAGATCGCTACCAAAGTGCCGATCTGATGTTGGCAGATATTCGAAGGGCAATGCGTGGGCAGGATGTAACAACTAAAATCCGCCGAATCATTCCGCGCCGCAACTTTTTAGTAATGGGCGGAGCTGCTTCAGTATTTATTCTTTTAATCGCCTTTGCCATGAATTCTTTTAATTCAAGTGCGCCTGCACCTTCGCTACAAATTCCAAATGTTATAGGCCTTACTCAGAGCGCTGCTGAAGAGTTGTTAGCCGGATATAACGTAAATATTCAGCGTGCACCCGATTCCAGAATTCCTAAAGATCGAGTTGCTTCACAACTTCCACTTGCAACTACCCGCGCACCAAAGGGAAGTAGCGTCACGCTAACTATCTCTGATGGCCCAGGTGACACCACAGTCCCAACAACAATCGTTGGAATGAGTTTGGAAGAGGCCAGAAATGAGCTTTCTGCAGCGGGTTTATTGATCACAAGAATCGTTCCAGTTGATTCAAATTCCCGCACCGGAACTATTCTAAAAATTACACCAGATGCTGGTTCAATTATTAAAGCTGGAAGTGGCGTTGAATTAGAAATTGCCAGTGGAAGTTTGAAAGTTCCAGCGCTCTTAGATTTAACTGGCATTGAAGCTCAAACAATTCTTACCCAAGCTGGTTTTTTAGTGAAAGAAATTAGCGCTTACGATGAAGCGAAGCCGGTGGGTGTAGTTCTAGCGCAAGCCCCCGCAGCAGGAACAACTTTAATTATTGGTTCTGATGTCGCAATAACTGTAAATAAAAAACCTTAGGAATTATTTACTAGTATTTACTAAAATTTAAAAGTGGGCTTAAGCCAACTGCTCGATCGCGAGCGCCAACATCACCACAAAGCTCTAACCAGTTTGCCAAAAGTTCATAACCAAATTGGGTCAATACCGCTTCGGGGTGGAACTGCACACCAACAATATTTTTTGTCCGATGTGAAATGCCCATAATCGTGCCATCAGAACATTGCGCGGTTACTTGAAGTTCTTCTGGCATTGAACCCGGTTCGATAGCAAGTGAGTGATATCTGGTAGCAATGAAATTATTTGGGATATCTTTAAAGAGATCTATACCGTTATGCGAAATCTCTGATGTGCGACCATGTAAAAGTTCTGGTGCACTTGAAATTTTTGCGCCATATGCAGCGCCAATAACTTGAAGTCCTAAACAGATTCCGAGAATTGGAATTTTCTCTTGGGCACAAAACTTAACTGCGCCGATACTTACGCCCGCACTCTGGGGATTTCCTGGGCCGGGCGAGATGACGACGCCGGCAAAATTCTTACAATAATCTGGAGCAATCTCGTCATTCTTAACTACAAGCGTTGCCGCCCCGAGTTCATCCAGGTATTGCACGATGTTGAAAACAAAAGAATCGTGGTTATCGATAACCAAAATCTTCTTGTCCCCATTGAAACCTGTTCTCATATGGCAATTGTGGTGTAATCTCTGCCCATGCCTAAGTCACCATTACGTAAAAAAGAGAAGGCCTTCGTTCCAGAAGCGGTTTCTAAAGCTAAGCCGGTTCCAACTGAGAGCCCAAAGTGGCTAGTCCCAGCAATGGTCTCTGCTTTCATTGGCGGATTAATCTGGATCGTAATTTTCTACGTAACCGCCACCGCATACCCAATCCCAGGCATCGGTGCTTGGAATATGGTCGTTGGTTTTGGCTTTATTGCCGTTGGATTCTCGCTCGCTACACGCTGGCGCTAAATACTTCCTAATTACAAGCTTGTAATTCTCCACACCGTGGATAAAGGCTGTGGATAACTCTAAGCACTGTATACACACATTCTCAGGTTACGCTCAGTTTTATAAGGGATTCTTCCTCTTATGACACTCCTGAAAGAGAAACCACAAGTGAATCAAAACGATCAATCCACCACTCAGAGAATCTTGGTGGTTGATGATGAGAACAGCATTAGCGATTTAATCGCTACCAGTCTTCGCTTCGTAGGCTTTGATGTCCGAACCGCCGCTACTGGATCTGAAGCACTAACGATTGCAGAAGAATTTAAACCACATGCATTGATACTTGATGTGATGTTGCCGGACCAAAATGGTTTTGAAGTTTGTCGCCAGCTTCGTCAAGATGGCCACAACGTTGGTGTCTTATTTTTAACCGCGAAAGATAGCGTTGAAGATAAAATTAATGGTCTAACTATTGGTGGCGATGATTATGTAACAAAGCCATTTAGCCTGGAAGAACTCGTTGCTCGTCTGCGTGCACTACTTCGTCGAATCGGTGCAACTACCGTCGATGGTGATGATGAGAAAGTTAGATTTGCCGATCTTGAACTTGATGAAGCAACTCATGAAGTTCGTCGCGCTGGTAATTTAATCGAGCTCTCTCCTACCGAATTTTTGTTACTGCGCTATCTGATGATTAATGCTGATCGCGTAGTAAGTAAGTCCCAGATTCTTGACCACGTATGGCAATACGATTTCCGTGGTGATGCTGGAATTGTTGAAACTTACATCTCTTACCTGCGTAAGAAGATTGAT
>CANLTP010000030.1 GCA_947494085.1 Actinomycetota bacterium
GCTTGCAGGCACGTTTGATGTCACAAGCACTTCGTAAAATTACCGGCGCACTTCACCAATCAAATACCACCGCAATTTTCATTAACCAATTGCGTGACAAGATCGGTGTCTTCTTCGGAACTCCAGAGACCACAACAGGTGGAAAAGCGCTTAAGTTCTACGCTTCAATCCGTCTAGATATCCGTCGTATTGAAACTCTTAAAGATGGCAATGATGCAGTCGGAAACCGTACTCGCGTCAAAGTTGTTAAGAACAAGATGGCCCCACCATTTAAGCAAGCAGAGTTCGACATTATTTATGGTGTCGGAATTTCACGCGAAGGCTCACTCATCGACCTCGGCGTTGAAGTTGGCGTCGTAAAGAAGGCTGGCGCTTGGTATACCTACGAAGCTGATCAGCTTGGTCAAGGAAAAGAGAATGCTCGTGCCTTCTTGATCGACAATCCTGATCTTGCAAATGACATCGAGAAGAAGATTCGTGAACATTATGTTCCAATCGTTGTCGATGCAGAGCTAGTAGCTGCAATTGATGAAGCAACCGCTGAGGTTGATTTCTAAGCTAATTTAGAAATCAAAAATGAATAACAGCAAAGAGATTGAAGCAGATCCCTACTCTTTCGCACTTACGACTGCGCATTATGCGCTGGCGCCGAGAGCGAAGAGTAGGGCCGAGCTTCATGCCCATCTCAAAAAGCGTGGCGTAGAAGATGAAATTGCGGCCGCAGTTCTAGATGAATTAGAACTGCAAGGCTTATTAAACGATCTTGAGTTTGCTCAAATTTGGAGTGAATCTAGACAGCGCCAGAAGAAGTTATCAAAGCGCTCTATTGCTCAAGAACTGAAATTCAAGGGGGTATCTCAAGACATTATTGATGAGACCCTTGAGAAGATTGATGATGAAGATGAATACAAGATGGCTATGACCTTGGCAGAGCGCAAATTTCGTTCCTGCTCACACCTCGATCATGATGTTATTTATCGCAGGGTTCACGGTCTGCTCTCACGTAAAGGATTTAGTCATTCGATATCTGGTCGTATTATGCGTGAATTATTAGGAAGCAACGATAGATAAGTAAGATTGCTTTCATGAGCAGCCAATTACAAGCCAGATCTTTTGTGGTTGAAACCTATGGCTGCCAGATGAATGCACATGACACTGAACGTATTTCGGGATTGCTACTTGATGCTGGCTATGTGCAAGCACTTGAGGGTAGCGATCCCGATTTAGTTGTATTCAATACCTGCGCAGTTCGCGAAAATGCGGATAACAAACTCTATGGAAATCTATCTTTCCTCGCCCCACGCAAGAAGAGTGATCCCAACTTTCAGATTGCAGTTGGTGGCTGCATGGCGCAGAAAGATCAAGAATCAATTGTTAAGCGCGCACCTTACGTTGATGTCGTATTTGGAACTCACAATATTGGCTCACTGCCAACGCTCTTAGAGCGAGCTCGGATTGAAGAAGAATCCCAAGTTGAAATCAAAGAGTCACTAGAACATTTTCCTTCAACGCTGCCCGCCCGTCGCCATTCGGCATTTAGCGCATGGGTTTCGGTTTCAGTTGGCTGCAACAACACCTGCACATTTTGTATCGTTCCTTCACTTCGCGGTATCGAAAAAGATCGCAGCGAGGGCGATATTTTGAATGAGATCAAGGCGGTTGTTGATCAAGGTGTAATTGAAGTAACTCTGCTTGGGCAGAATGTAAATGCCTACGGCGTTGAATTTGGTGACCGTGGCGCCTTTGCAAAATTACTCCGCAAATGTGGCGAGATTCCTGGCCTAGAGCGAGTTCGTTTTATGTCACCGCATCCACGTGATTTCACCGATGATGTAATTGCAGCAATGGCCGAAACTCCAAATGTCATGCCACATCTACATATGCCACTGCAATCTGGTTCCGATCGAATCCTGCAGGCGATGCGCCGCTCTTATCGCAGCGATAGATACCTTGGAATTATCGAAAAAGTGCGTACTGCAATTCCAAAATCAACAATTACAACGGACATAATCGTTGGTTTTCCTGGCGAGAGCGATGAAGATTTCCAAGCGACAATGGATTTAGTAAAAGAAGCAAAGTTTCTAGCGGCCTATACCTTCCAATATTCAAAGCGTCCCGGCACTCCAGCCGCAACCATGCCAGATCAAGTAAGTGATTCAGCAATGAAGGAGCGCTACGACGCGCTTCATATCTTGCAGCAAGAGATGTCACAAATAGTTAATGAACAAGTTGTTGGTTTCGAAGAGGAAATCTTGGTGGCAGATTATGAAGGCCGACGTGATGATGGCAAAGCCCGTATGACTGGACGCACTAAAGATTTCCGATTGGCACACTTTGCAGTTGAAGAATCAAATCTTCCAAGACCTGGTGATGCAGTAATTAGCAAAATAACTAAAGCCTCTCCGAACTTTATTCTGGCAGAAGCTGCTCCAATTTCAGTTCGTAAAACTCGCGGGGGAGATGCCACCGAGGTGCGAAGCAAAGAGAGTGGATCAACGGCAATCATGGTTGGAATGCCAACACTTTCACAATTAAAGGCTCGCTCTTAATATATGAGCAAGCTAGTAATTATTAGTGGGGCGACCGCAACCGGTAAGAGTGATTTGGCTGTAGAGATTGCTAAAGAAATTGGCGCAGAAATTATAAGTGCAGATTCTATGCAGTTATATAAGGGTATGGATATTGGAACTGCCAAACTCTCAATGCCAGAACGCGCAGGCATCACGCACCATCTCTTAGATTTAGTAGATGTGAAGACCGATGTGACGGTCTCCTGGTATCAAGAGCAAGCTCGCGCCAAAATTGATGAACTGCAAAGTTCCGGTAAAAACGTTGTTGTAGTTGGTGGAACAGGTTTGTATATCAAGGCGATATTAGATGATTTGAATTTTCCAGAAACAGATCCAGAAGTTAGGACGAAGTTAAATCAAGAGGCGGAGAAAATTGGTGGCGATGCGATGCACCAAAGACTCGCAAAATTAGACCCGGCAGCGAGTTTGGCAATTCCAAAGGAGAATGTGCGTCGAGTAATTCGCGCGCTAGAAGTAATTGAAATAACCGGAAAACCATTTACGGCAATCTTGCCTCGAGCAGATTCCACAAAATATCCAGATGCAATGCAATTTGGGTTGGCGATGGATCGAGAGAGTTTGGATGTTCGAATCGATTCCAGAGTGGCGAAGATGTGGGAAGCTGGATTTGTAGATGAAGTGGAAGATTTGATTAATCAAGGAATTCTTGAAGGTAAAACCGCCCAGGCTGCAATTGGTTACGCCCAAATTATTCGAATGAAGCATGGCTCTATGACAGAAGGCGAAGCGGTCGAAGACACTGCAAGAGCGACGCGGCAATATGCACGCCGCCAAGAGACCTGGTTTAGCCGAGATCTTCGAATCACCTGGCTTAGTGCGACATCAAATCTTTCAGAGCGCAAGGCTTCGGTCCTACAGGCTATTCTCAAATCATGATTGGAACTTACGGACATGGCACCGAGAACGACTTTGTCTTAATTTTCGATCCCGAAAACACTTTAGTAATCACTCCAGAACAAGTCAGCGCAATCTGCAATCGAAAAAGTGGGATTGGTAGCGACGGTTTAATTCGCATCGGCAAAGTCGATGGTAAATGGTTTATGGATTATCGAAATAGCGATGGTTCGGTTGCAGAAATGTGCGGTAACGGAATTCGTGTAATGGCCAAATATTTACTTGAGAAGGGCCATCAACCATCAGGAATATTCCCAATTAATACTCGAGATGGCATGAAGTATTTATCAGTCCCAGAAACTGGGGACATAACTGTAAACATGGGGCAGATCCGCGAAGTCTTTGGTGAAATTTCGGCAACGACAAATGGACATACCTGGTCTGGTTACAACATTGATATGGGAAACCCACATGCAGTTGTTTTCGTGAACGACATGAATGAGGTCGGAGATTTGTTGATTGCGCCGGTAGTCGAACCAGCTGATGAATATCCAGATGGCGTAAATGTTGAATTTGTAGAGTTCTTACCCAACGGTGAATTAAAGATGCGCGTTCATGAGCGCGGTGTTGGCGAAACTAAATCTTGCGGAACTGGAACTTGCGCAGTCGCGCTTGCAGCTACGCTTTCAAAAGGAAAACGATTGCCATCCAATTGGATTATCAATCCGCCGGGTGGTCGGTTAAGCGTTGAGATTGATTCACATAACAATGCAATTCTTACGGGTCCTGCAGTTTTAATTAACGATGTTGATTTGAGTAAGTATTTGTGAGTAACGACAAATTGGATATTGATGCGCTATTAGCGGATTCGGCACGCGTTGCTGCTGAATTTGATGCCCAAGAGAGCAAGGTTGAAGATTGGGAGAGCAACCAAGCAGATCTACAAGACCGACAAGCACTCCGTCGCGTTGCTGGACTTTCAACTGAACTGCAAGATATTTCAGATGCGGAATACCGACAACTACGATTAGAGAAAGTTGTTCTAGTTGGCGTCTGGGTCGAAGGCACCGCACAAGATGCTGAAAATTCTTTAAAGGAACTCTCTGCTCTAGCTGAAACTGCTGGTTCAGAAGTAATGGCGGGTCTTATTCAACGACGCGATAAACCTGACCCAGCAACCTTTATCGGTTCTGGAAAAGTTGTAGAACTCCGTGAGGCAGTTGTAAACAGTGGCGCAGATACCGTTGTGTGCGATGGTGAACTTTCGCCAGCGCAACTTCGTAACTTAGAAGGAAAAGTAAAAGTTAAAGTCATCGATCGCACGGCGCTAATTTTGGATATTTTTGCGCAACATGCAAAGAGCCGCGAAGGTAAAGCCCAAGTTGAATTAGCGCAGATGACTTATCTTCTGCCAAGACTTCGTGGCTGGGGTGATTCGCTTTCACGCCAGGCAGGTGGAATTGGCGGCCGCGGTCCTGGTGAAACAAAGATTGAAACCGATCGCCGTCGTATCAACGACAAGATGGCGAAGTTACGTCGTGAAATCAAAGAGATGAAAACCTCTCGAGATACTAAACGCCAAGAGCGCCGTCGCAACAACATTCCAACAGTTGCTATCGCAGGTTATACAAACGCTGGCAAATCTTCATTGATGAATCAATTAACCGATGCCGGAGTCCTCGTTGAGAATGCGCTCTTTGCAACGCTCGATCCAACTGTTCGAAAAACAACTTCCTCTGATGGCCGAATTTATACCTTGTCAGACACCGTGGGTTTTGTTCGACACCTCCCACACCAATTGATTGAAGCATTTAAATCAACGCTAGAAGAAGTTTCAGGAGCAGACTTAATTGTGCATGTTGTCGATGGATCGCATCCAGATCCACAAGAACAGATTCGCGCAGTGCGCGGTGTAATAAATGAAATTGGTGGGGGCGAAATTGCCGAAATCATTGCGATAAATAAAGCAGATATCGCGCCACCCGAGAAAATGATGCAGCTTCTGCGAGAAGAACCAAACAGCTTTGCTTTTTCTGCGCGCACCGGATTTGGTATCGAGACCTTGGTCGCAGCAATTGAAGCGGCGCTGCCTCGACCAAGAGTAGAAATCAATACTGTGATTCCGTTTAATCGTGGCGATTTGGTTTCAGCAATCCACGAACGTGGTGAGATTTTTACTGAATCTTATTTGCCTGAAGGCACATCTATTCACGCGCTAGTGGATGGCTCACTTGCAAAGATAATCGAGAATTTGAAATGAAAGAGAGAGTAGTTGCATCAATCAAACGAGGCGAGGTTGTAATCCTTCCCCTTGAACATAGTTACGTGTATGCCTGTGATGCCTTTAGTTTTGCCGCGGTAAATCGCCTGCATCAATTGAGAAATGATCCCGATGGAATTGCCGCCCAAGTTATCGTTGGAAAGGTTCAAACATTAGGTGGATTAGTTCAGGGCTTAACCACCGAAGTAAATAAATTAACTGAAGAATTTTGGCCAGGGCTGTTAACTTTAAACCTGCCACAGAACAAATCGTTGAGTTGGGATTTGGGGGATGGTGGCAACTTGGATAATTTCGCAGTGCGAATGCCAAACCGATTGGAAACTCTAGAAGTTGTAAATGAAACGGGCCCGTTAGCAATTGCATCAGCAAGGTTTGCAGGTGCCCCACCGATTACTTTCGTTGAGAATATTCATCAACTCGAGGCCCTGGACATTGGCGAGCTAGCGGCGGGGCCACTTTCAACAGTGGTGACGTTGGAAGGCGAGAATTTGGGTGTTCTCCGTGTTGGGGCGCTCACACTTGAGGATTTAAGGAACGTCGTACCGACAATTGAACTAGCCAACCAATAAGGTTCTTCCATGACCGAAAAGAATAGTGAGGCTTTCTACGGCCCAGATTTCAGTGCAATGCAGGCGCAGGATCCAGATATTGCTGCAGTGATTTTAAGTGAGCTAGTTCGTCAGCAGAAGAATCTGCAATTAATTGCAAGTGAGAATTTTACTTCACCAGCAATTTTGGCTGCAATGGGATCAACACTTTCAAATAAATATGCCGAAGGTTATCCAGGTAAGCGATATTACGGTGGCTGCGAAGAGGTAGATAAAGTTGAAGTAATCGGAATTGAGCGTGCAAAGTCTTTATTTGGAGCTGAACACGCAAATCTCCAACCGCACTCAGGTGCAAGCGCGAACGTTGCGGTCTATCAAGCATTTACAAAACCAGGGGATAGCGTCTTGGCGATGTCACTTCCACATGGCGGTCACTTAACACATGGTTCAAAGGTGAACTTCTCTGGAAAATGGTTCAATATTTTTTCCTATGGCGTTCGCCAAGAAGATGAACTCATTGATTATGACGAGCTTCGCGATAATGCAATTGCCAATAAGCCAAAGATGATTTGTGTTGGCGCAACTGCTTATCCAAGTCTGATTGATTTTGAAACTGTCCGGAAAATCTGTGACGAAGTTGGTGCAATCATGTGGGTTGATGCTGCACACTTCATTGGTCTAGTTGCCGGCAAGGCGATTCCATCACCGGTTCCTTATGCGGATGTAGTTTCTTTCACGACACATAAAGTATTGCGCGGACCTCGCGGTGGAATGATTCTCTCAAAGGCAGAACATGCTGCAGCAATTGATAAAGCGGTATTTCCGGGTATGCAGGGTGGACCAATCATGAGCGCGGTAGCTGGTAAAGCGATTGCTCTCAAAGAGTGTGCAACACCTGAATATCAAACATATGCAAAGAATGTAATTGTTAATGCAAAGGCACTTGCGGCTGGGTTAGAGATAGAGGGCATGCGTGCAGTTTCTGGCGGAACTCAAACTCACCTCGCGCTAATTGATATTCGCTCAACTGGCGTAAACGGCAAGATTGCTGATGAGCGATGCGGTGCATCCGGAATCGTTCTAAATAAGAATTCAATTCCATACGATCCTGAAACCCCAGCAGTAACAAGTGGTATTCGTGTCGGAACTGCCGCTACAACCACCCAGGGCATGGGAACGCCAGAGATGGCACAAATTGCATCATTTATCGCGCGTGCAATCAAAGATGGTGGCGATGAAAATAAAGCTAAAGCAATTCGAAGCGAAGTAAATGCTTTGACTGCAAAGTTTCCTATCTACGCCAGATAGAAGATAATTCACCGTGCGCGAATTTCTTCTCACAATCGCATTAGCTTCAACGCTCTGCTATCTAATTACGCCTTACATCAAGAATTTGGCAATGAAGGCTGGCGCTTTTATCCACCTAAGATCTCGTGATACTCACACCAAGGTAACGCCGCGATGGGGCGGAATCGCAATGTGGATTTCGATGTCCATCACATTTTTAGTTGTTAATCATCTGCCGCTTGTTTCAAAATCCTTTGGCCGCGAAGCTACTGGAATATTTCTTGCCGGAACTTTCATAATGATTCTCGGCGCTTTAGATGATTTATATGATCTAGATTCAATTACAAAATTTGCAGGACAAGCCGTAGCTGGTGGCATCTTGCTATTGCATGGAGTCCAAATTCTCTGGCTCCCAATAAATGGAATTTATATTCTGCCACCAAGCATTGGCCAGCTATTAACGATTTTATTTGTAATGGTTGTAATCAATGCCATCAATTTTGTTGATGGATTAGATGGCCTTGCTACTGGAATCGTTGCAATTTGTGCAATGGCTTTCTTTGGCTTTGCTTATTTATTGGCAGTAGTAAATGGCCTAAATCGCGCGGGAGCACCATCCTTAATCACTGCAGTAATTATTGGAGTCTGTATCGGCTTCTTGCCCCACAACTATCACCCAGCCCGAATATTCATGGGGGATTCTGGGGCTATGTTCTTAGGTTTATTACTATCGGCAGCCGCAATAACTTTGACTGGGCAGATAGATTTAAATGCAATCACCGATGAAGGTTCGAGTAAAGCGCTACTTCCGCTGCTTCTTCCTTTCTCAGTTCTAGCAATACCATTGCTTGATCTTGCATTGGCAATTATTCGTCGGCTGCGTGCCGGCCGATCGCCATTTGCTGCAGATAAAGAGCATCTGCACCACAAACTTCTATCGATGGGGAATTCGCATCGTAGAACTTCTGCAATTCTTTATTCGTGGACTGCGATGTTTGCCTTCCCGACGGTTGTTGCTGCGTTTGCTCCAGTTTGGGTAGCACTCGCTGTTGGCCTTGCGATTCTATTATTTTCTCTGGCCTTAATTAGAAAGAGTCTGGTGTCAGCAAATGTCACAGCAAATTCCACAACAGAGTAACGAAACCAATCTTTGGCGCGGAGCACTGATCCCGGCGGTATCAGTTGCGTTAATTTCAATTGTTGCTGGCGTATTGATTAGAAGCGCTTCTGGATTTTGGGGAGCACTTTTGGCAAGCGCCACAGTAATTCTCTATTTTTCGGTGCACCTACTAATCTCAAAGATTTCTGAGAACTTAGATCCAATGGCGACGATGGCACTTGCGATGTTCTCCTACTTCGCAAAGGTAATTTTGATGGGTGCTTTACTCCTTGTTGTGACAAAGACAACTTCTCCTGAGACTGTAGATCGTCCAACCTTTGCCATCGCGGCGCTCTCCATAACCGCAGCCTGGTTGGCTGGAGAAATCAGAGCATTCGTAAAGTTGCGCTTTCAACTGCCTTTGCCGCAAACTAAGGTCACGAATGAGAGCTCGACAACTGATGTTAAGTCTGGAGAATAATCATGGCTAGAAG
>CANLTP010000031.1 GCA_947494085.1 Actinomycetota bacterium
CTCACTGGCCAATGGGAGCTTCAAAACATTCACCCGCAGACCCTACTAGGGCAGGCAAATCGGGGCGAGAAATGCTTTTGGAATGCTTATAAGGTGCGCAAATGCGAATAACTTCCTGGAACTTGCTTCATGGGCAGGGCGCGACAAATTTTCGGGCTATTGCAAATACCTTGGATGTTGGTAATTCTGATTTTGTAATTGGTGTTCAAGAAGTTGATGCTTATCAAGATCGCTCGGATCAAGTTTTTCAAGTTTCGGAATTAGCAAGCGAATTAGGCGCAAAGTATTTCGCTTTTGTCCGCTGCGTTATTGGGACCCCAGGATTTAAGTGGCGCAGGGTAAGAAAAGATGAAGCCGTTTTGATTACCAATTCTGGATCAACTAATTCTGGTGAGGGCAGTGATAATCCGCCTTCCTATGGGATTGGTTTGATAACAAATATCCCTGTCACGAAGTGGGAACTCTTGCCCCTAGGAAAATCTGTAATTGGCCTGCCTCTGGTTTTTCCCAGCGGCGAAGCAGATTCTGACGCAAAACCAAAATTGAGATTTATTTATGTCAAGGATGAACCAAGGTATGCGGTTGCGGCGCAATTAGAAAATGGTTTTACTGTTGTGAATATGCATTTATCTTTTGTTCCATTTGTAAATCTCTTCCAGTTGTGGCGAGTCAAGCGTTGGTTAGCAAAAATGCCAGGCAAACATATTTTGCTCGGAGATTTGAATTTGCCAGTTAATTTGCCAGTTAAGTTCTCTAAGTGGAGATCTCTGGTTTCGATGGCGAGTTATCCAACCTGGCAACCAAAGATTCAGTTTGATTACATTCTTACCGATAACTTTGGAGCGGATAAATCCAGTAAAGATTTAGTTAAGCCAATTTATTTGAAAAGTGATATCAGCGATCACTTGCCGGTAACTATCGAAATTAACTGATCTTCATTCAATAAGTCAGCTGGACGCACGGTCTCATTTGAGCCAACGTAGTGAAATGCTGCACTTATGTTCTCAATATTGATTCCAAATAACTTTGAGTAAGCCAAGCGATACATCGCTAATTGAATTGCAGCAGCCGCTAAGTCAGCTCCGCTCTTGGTTTTGCCAGTCTTCCAATCAACTACTTCGTAGTGTCCATCCTTCTCATAGACCGCATCGATACGGCCACGGAGCAGAACCCCGCCAAGAACGGTTTCGAATGGCACTTCAATTCCACCGGGAGCCGGATCGCGTTTAGACCAATCACTTTCAAGCCACTTAGCTTTCAAATCTTCGAATGGAATCTCATCCGCATCTGTTTGTGCGTTATCTGTTCCATACAAATCATCATCATCCAAAACTTGGGGATCTTTATATTGCGCTTCAATCCAGAGATGGAATGCGGTTCCACGTCGTGCAAATTTATCGATGTGATTTGGCATTGGTCGCCGAATATTTAGCGCAAGTGCGTCTGGGTCTTCGGCAAGATTTACTAAGGTTGAAACCGACATTCGAGTTGGAAGTTTGACTTGTAGATCTGCAGAGCGTTCGCCTACTTCAGTAATTAAAGCAATTGCATCATTTGCTAAGCCAATTTGTTCAGGGCCCTTTGCGGCATCAAGTAACTCTTGCGGCGAAGCAAATTCTGAAGTTTTCAAAACAAAATTGATGCTCTCTTGAACGATTTCAGAGCGCGGAGATTTTGCTGGCCAGATTCCGGTGCGAGGTTGCGTTCTTGTTGGATTCTCTGTTGTTGGCTTAGACATTACAAAGATTTTGTTATTTGAATCTACGGAATCAACAACTGATTCCACCAGGTTATAAAGAGAGCTGGCATCAACGCTATCCATGCCATTGCCAAACCAAGATGCGGTGGCAAGTAAATTGATTTTTGCCCGGGTAAATGCGACATAAGCCAACCGCCACTCTTCCTCTTCGCGTCGCTTCTTCCAAGAGTCTTTAACAACATCAAGTGCCTTGCGCACTTCCACATGCTTTGGTGAATTGGATGGAAATACAAAATCATCAAATTGTGAGGCATCACCGCGAAGTGAAATTGGAAGCGCGGCAGAATTAGAGGTCCAAAGATCTAAACTCTTGCCAGAACTTGGGAAATTCTCGGTAACTAATCCCGGCACCGCAACAAAATCCCATTCCGAACCCTTAGCTGCATGAATAGTAAGGATTTGAACTGCGTGCTTATTGGCAGCAACCGATACTGGTTTTAGCCCACCCTCTTCAGTGTCTGCGATCTTTAGCCATTCAAGAAAAGTAGAGATAGTTCCACCATTTCGGGAAAACTTTGCAGCTTCATCTAAGAAGGCATCTAAATGCTTTCGGCCTTGAGCAAAACCATCTCGCACCATTACTTCAGTATCTAAAAATAGGAATCGCTCGGCCTCCATAATTGCATCGGTAATCGAACCGGTTAGATAGCGACGTAACTCCCGTAGCTCTTTAGAGAATTTCAATAGCCTTTCATAGCCAACTTCTGAGAAGTTTTCTTTCGGCGCTTTATCAAATACTTCTAGTGCCTCAATTGCACTTCCCATCGCAAATTCTTCAGCCTCCATCACATCAGCATTTGGCGTCTCCATGATCTTGCCAACAGTTTTGCTAAGAGATTGATCAAAATTTGCAATTAAAGATCTAGAGAATTTTCCTAACGCCGCTAAGTCCTTGGCTCCGATTGCCAGCCTTGGTCCAGTCAGCAAGCGCATAAGCGAGCTGCCATTATCTGGAAAAGTTAGAACTCGAAGCAATGCCAAAATGTCAGCAACTTCAGGAACATGAATCAATCCACCAAGTCCAACAACTTCGACAGGAATCTTTCTGGAGCGAAGTGCCTGTTCGATTTCACTTATATATTTACGGGAACGAACTAATACTGCAAAAGTCTGTGGTGATTCGGGATCAGCTATTCGTTCTGGGGCAAACCAATGTTTCTCAAAGTGTTCAGCGATACCAGTGGCCTCCATCGCAAGAGTTTCATATTGACCGCATAACAAAGCACCGCTGCCGGCACCTTTGCGCAACTTCAGACGTTTAACACTTGCCGCCTTGCCGCCTCTTGCAACAATTAACTCACCAATTTTATCGACCGTTTGATTTGCAATCTCCAAGATATTTTCATCATTGCGCCAGGTTGTGAGCAAATTATGTTCGATACACTCACTTGAAGAATTTCCAACAAAGTGTCTGCCGAAAGTATCTAGCGTTTGCGCACTTGCGCTGCGCCACCCGTAAATTGCTTGGTTTGGGTCCCCAACGGCGGTGACGGCATGGCCATTACCGAAGAGTGCAGATAAGAATTTAACTTGGCTTACGGAAGTGTCTTGATACTCATCTAATAAAACAATCTTGAATTTTGCGCGTTCGGCATCGATTATCTCCTGGCCGAATTCACCATTCACAAGTCTTGCTACAAGTGACATCTGATCATTGAAGGTTAATAAGCCACGTTCGAAACGGTATCTCTCATATTCATCAACCATTGGAAGAATTGCGAGACGTTCTTTTAGTGATGACTGTAAGTCGCGAACTGGATCATTGGATTGGCTATCTGAAATCGTGGCAAATTTATCAAGGGTTGATTCACAGAATTCTCGAACTTGCGCCGTTGTCTTTCCATGTTCACCGAGTGCGGCAGATAGCCCCATAACTTTATCCACGATTGTTTTCGCAGAGTGTGAGATGTCGCTGCCATTTGTTGCTTCACTTGCAAAATTATTTACGATGTTATTTGCAATCTGCCAGGCCGCTGCTTCACCAATTGGATCAGAAGATGCGTCCACACCAATTCGTATTGCATGCTCAGATAGAACGCGACCGGCGTAAGAATGGTAAGTCGACACCGTTACTGCAATATCGATATCACTCTTAGTATCTGGATCCTTTGGGAGCAGTCCGATTGTGCGAAGTTGACGAAGGCGTTTTCTAATTCTTGATGAAAGTTCGCCAGCTGCTTTTCTGGTGAAAGTTAAGCCAAGTATCTCCTCTGGTTTTACGATTCCATTTGCAACTAGCCAGAGAACGCGCGCGCTCATGGTCTCTGTTTTTCCAGAGCCGGCACCAGCAATTACTACGGTCGGCCCAAGATGCAGCGATTCAATAATTGGAATTTGCTCATCACTTGGTCCTTTAAATTTTGGATCAATGGTGCGAAGTGCGTTGCCGATATCAACGGCGGAATACTTAATTTTCTGCTCAATCATTTATCAATCACCGTCCGCCCTTGTGGCTGGATGGGGCAAAGTCCTTTAACGGCGCACATCCGACAGCGATCATTGACGGTTGCGGTGAATTCATTTGCAGACATCGCATCGGCCGCGGCGATTACTTCAGCTTTAATAGTTTCGTGATCTTTTACCGGTTGTGGTTTGGATGATGCCGATTTTCCATCTGTTCCCAAGAACAATAATTCGGCGCCCGCGCTCTGATTTCCTGGCGAATCACCGGTAAAGGCCTCTTCGTAAACTGCGAGTTGGTAGCCAGCTAATTGTTTGTGATCTTCGGCTTTCTTCTTTGAAATATCTGGAGCACCGGTCTTTAAATCTACGATGTAAACCCGACCTTCAGAATCAACTTCTACTCGGTCAACACTGCCATTAAAAAGTGCTCGGCCAATTGCCTTTTCAAATTCTGCTTCAACGGCAAATAGATTTCTACTTGATTTATTTGTTGCATGCCACTTATAGAATTTTTCTAACTTTTCTAGAGCTAACTTAAATTGATAATCACGGACCCAACCTTTGTTGCCATCAATTAATTGCCAACCATTTTCAAGTCGAGTTGCGAGTTCATCAAAAGTTAGCTCGGGTTCGCCCTTCAACATTGCAGCGAGTGAGTGAATCGCGATACCAAGCAGTTGCGCTGTGGAATCGCCATCACGCCCACCGCTCTTTTCAATAAACCATTTGAGCCCACATTCGGAGAAGGATTGCAAATTGCTTGGTGAAACCGATACTTGCGCATCAGGAGGAAGAATTGGTTCGGTGCTACTAATTTTTAAGCCACCTAACCAATTTTCAACCTTTGCGCTTTGGATTTCTTTTGTGGCTAACGTTTTTAAGAGCCGTGCAGAAAACTCTTTATTATTTAGATCTGATTTACCGGAATCAGAAGCTTCAAGATTTTGACGTAAGGTCGAAACTAAAGCTTGTGGTGTCAGCGATCTTGGAAGATCAACTACTTCTGCTTCGATTGAAGAAATCCCATGAACTTCTTCATAAATCTCTTCGAAGTATTGGGATGGTTCAGAGTCATCCTCTTTGGAATATGCAGTAATTACTAAAGCGGTTTTAGCCCTAGAAATTGCTACTTTTAAGAGTCGGCGTTCATCTTCAACAAGTGCATTTGCTGCGCTTGCTTCGATTTCACGGCGAGCGGTTGCTTGGGTTCGCTCTGATTCAACTAATCGCTCGCTGCCAAGCAGAGAACCACGCGCTTTTAGATTTGGCCAGATACCTTCTTGTAATCCAGTTATTGCAACTAGATCCCACTCCAAACCCTTTGCGCTATGCACGGTCATAACACTTACAACTTCGCCTCGTTGTCCTCGCGCGGCGATTGCATCGCTCTGGATTGATTCGCTAAGTATTTGGTCTAAAAATAATTGTGGATCTGAACCAGGCATCCGCTCGGCGAAACGTCGAGCGGATTCAAACAAGGTAATTACTGCATCTAAATCTCGATCTGCTGCTGCCCCACGCATTCCACCTTTTAGTGCCCGGGTGCGCCAAGTGCTGGCAAGTGAGTCGCCTTCGTAATTCTTCGCAGAGCTCCAGATGGCCCAAATCAAATCTGCGATATCAACTTTATTTGCACCCTTAGAGTTCATGCGCACAACTTTGCGGGCCTCGGCAATTACATCAGCAATTCGCTTCAATGAGAGGAGTTGTTCCCAAGGAAGTGGCGCATCATTGTTGTCGATAATTTCAAGAATTAACTGCGTTGAAGATTTTGCATCATCACCAGGTTCGCGCAGCTTTCCAATATCGATTCGCATCTGTCGCAGTGAGAGCGCATCCGCCCCACCAAACTCTGAGAAGAGAACTTCTTCAATTAAATCCCAATTACTAGGAACTAGTTTGATCTTTCCAAGTGCAATCTGAGCCATAGTTAAAATTGGTTTAATCGCTGGGTTTTCACCAAGTGCCTGCGCATCAGAATCAATCTGAATCGGAATATTGTTTAAGGCAAATGCTCTGGAGATTGCAGAAACTCCAGCACCGGGTGAACGCAGAATCACGGCCATTTGTGACCAAGCAATTCCATCTCGCAGATGCGCAGTTCTAAAGGCGTGGGCTATGTAATTTGCGCAATCAGATTGGCTAGCGAGCTTTGCTACATTGATTTTTCCCGTATCGATTCCAGAAGTAGCGTCATTGGCTACTTTTATTGTTTTGCCGGGATTTCTAAACTTTGCCGAGATTGCATTACTTAATTCGGTAATCGCAGCAGGTGTTCGAATTGCAGTTGTTAGTTCAAACTCTGTGTAGCCATTCTTTGCGGCGTAGGCCCGAACGCCTTCTGGATCTGCGCCACGGAACTGCCCGATCGCCGATTGCGGATCAGCAAATAAAATCACTCGATCACTTGCTAATAAATCTAGAAGTTCGCGCTGGGAGTTATCGCTCTCTTGAAACTCATCGATAACAATTACTTTAAATTTATTCTGGAAGGATTCGCGAATCTTCGCTTTTTTACTTAAGTCCGAGATGGCCTGCGAAATAATCGAACTAGAGTCAATTCGCTTTGCAGCCCCTGAAATAAAGCCATAACGAATCCCAAGAATCTCGTCATAGATCTTCCAGAAATTTGCTGCTGGCTCCCACCATGGTTCATTTAACAGATGGCCCTTTTCAATTAGTTGCTTGTAGGTAAAATTTCGCTCACTAGCGCGAAGAATTAAATCTCGAAGCTCTCTTGCAAATCCCTTGGTAGAAAGTGCGGGCTCTAAAACTTTTGGCCATTTAACTTGTGGCGAATGTTCGGGATTAGCAAGAAGTTCGCGAATAAAGGAATCTTGTTCGGCACCTGAGATCAAAACGTATTTAGGATCATCGGCATCGACTTGGGTATTGATTATTGAAAATGCGAGAGAGTGGAAGGTTCGAACAATCGGTTCAAAGGCATTTGCGCCAGATTGAATAACTATCTGGTCGCGAAGCTCGGATGCGCGTTCGCGGCCGTAAGTCAAAACTAAAATTGAATTTGGATCAATGCTGTCGGAATTAATTAGTGAGACAACAGCTTCAACTAGAGTAGAAGTTTTTCCAGTTCCTGGTCCACCAAAAACAATTAGCCGAGGCGCATCAGAATCGATAACCAATTTCTGTTCAGCAGTTGCTGCAAAATTGGAAGCCTCGATGACAGGGCGAATCAGCTCAATCTTGCGTGCGCTTCGCTCACTTCGCGCTTTCTGCTCAAATCCGGCCATGGGCCTATCTAACCCAAGGCCGCCGACAAAACCTGTTAAGCGCTAGCTATTCAGCGTTCAGATTAACTTTTTTGGCACGGCCCACGTTACGTGCTCGCTCGTTCTGATCAAGAATTGTCTTGCGGACGCGGACATGTTTTGGAGTTACCTCAACACATTCATCTTCACGACAGAACTCAAGGGCTTGCTCAAGGTTTAATAATCTTGGCGGAATAATTCGGTTTGCATCATCGGCACCTGAAGAACGCATATTTGTTAGCTTCTTTTCGCGAACAATATTTACATCCATATCTTCAGTTCGGGAATTCTCGCCAACAATCATTCCTTCATAAACTTCAGTTCCAACTTCAA
Source organism: Actinomycetota bacterium (assembly GCA_947494085.1). Next base: position 7,765 of record CANLTP010000031.1, read on the forward strand.
GGAAAATAACGCCGCGCTCTTGCACGCCATCAACTGCATAAGCAGTAACAGTTCCACGTCGGTCAGCAACAAGTGAACCGCTTAGACGAGTGCGAATTTCACCGTTCCAGTTTTCGTAACCATCGAATACGTGGTGGAGTAAACCAGTTCCACGAGTTTCAGTTAAGAATTCGGTACGGAAACCAATTAGGCCACGTGATGGAACTTTGTAATCCATGCGGATCCAACCAGTTCCGTGGTTAACCATTTGCTCCATACGGCCCTTACGAAGCGCCATAAGTTGAGTAACAACTCCAAGATAATCATCTGGAATATCAATGCTCAAACGTTCCATTGGTTCTTGAAGTTTTCCATCAACTGTTTTCACAACTACTTGTGGCTTTCCAACAGTTAATTCGAAACCTTCGCGACGCATGATTTCAACTAGCACTGCAAGTTGTAATTCACCGCGGCCTTGAACTTCCCAAGTATCTGGACGTTCAGTATTTAGAACACGAAGTGAAACGTTACCGATTAGTTCGGCATCGAGACGGTTCTTAACTTGGCGGGCAGTTAGCAGCTTTCCTTCTTGTCCTGCGATCGGTGAAGTATTGATACCAATTGTCATCGAAATTGATGGTTCATCAACGATGATTAGAGGTAGCGCATGTGGCTTTTCGAGATCGGCAAGAGTTTCGCCCAAGGTAATGGTTTCAATTCCGGCAATCGCCACAATATCTCCAGGACCGGCTTCTAGCGCAGGAACTCGCTCTAAACCATTTGTAATAAGTAGTTCAGCAATCTTTACGCGTTCGCTAGTTCCATCGGTCTTCATCCACATTACGTTCTCGCCTTTTTTAATTACACCTTCGCGAATTCGGCAAAGTGCAAGACGGCCAAGATAAGGAGATGAGTCAAGGTTTGTAACGTGTGCTTGTAGCGGTGCACCTTCGTGATAAACCGGAGCCGGAATCGTATTGAAAATAACTTCGAATAACGCATCCAAGTTTTCGCGATCTGGCATCACACCGTTTTCTGGGCGATTCATTGATGCGCGACCAGCTTTAGCTGATGCATAAACAACTGGGAATTCAATTTGATCATCATTCGCATCAAGATCCATGAACAGGCCGTAAGCCTCGTCAACAACTTCTGGAATACGTGAATCGGGACGATCTACTTTATTAATTACCAAAATTACTGGAAGGTTTTTCTCAAGTGCTTTACGGAGCACGAAACGGGTTTGTGGAAGTGGTCCTTCAGATGCATCGACGAGAAGAATTACACCGTCAACCATTTCTAGTCCACGTTCTACTTC
>CANLTP010000032.1 GCA_947494085.1 Actinomycetota bacterium
GCGGTATTGCTGGACAGTTCGAGGGCTAATTACTCTCGCGCTTTGCCCGTCTAATTGTGTAACGAAGTCCAATAACGCCTAAACCGATTCCAAATACGCAGATCCATTTTGCATTTGTGCTGGCATCTAAGCCAAAGGTGGCAATGAGGGCAGCGAACCAGAAGGCGATACCAATAATAATCACGGTGATTGCACTTCGTAAGTGGACCATTTAATTAGCTCCCGACAATTACGACTATAAGCACCGCAATAAAAAGAGCTGCAAGAGTGATAAGCCTTCGAGTTTTATAGTTCAAGAAACTATTTCTTTAATTCGGCAACGATGTATTCGATGCAATCAGTAAGTTTCTTGACATCACTTGGATCTACCGCAGGGAACATTCCAACACGGAGTTGGTTCTTACCAAGCTTGCGATAAGGATCTGTATCTACAATGCCATTCGCCCGTAGAATCTTTGCAATTTCAAGGGCATCTATTGCATCATCGAAGTTAATTGTTCCAACTACCTTCGAGCGCATTGCTGGGTCAACAACAAATGGTGTTGTGTAATCGTTCTTCTCGGCCCAAGCGTAAAGCTGATCTGAAGATTGGGCGGAACGTCCGGCTGCAAACTTAAGTCCACCATTTGCATTCATCCATTCAATTTGTTCAGCTAGCAAGATGAATGTTGCAAGTGCTGGAGTGTTGTAGGTCTGATCAAGTCTTGAATTTTCAATTGCGATAGTTAAGTCAAAGAAAGCAGGAATAAAACGACCACTTGCCTTAATTTTTTCAACGCGAGCAATCGCTGCTGGGCTCATAATTGCAATCCAGAGTCCGCCATCTGATGCGAAAGACTTTTGTGGTGCGAAGTAATAAACATCGCACTGAGACATATCGACATCAAGTCCACCTGCGGCAGAAGTTGCATCAACTAATACAAGAGCGCCTTCAGTGCCTGCTGGACGCATGATTGGCATTGCAACACCAGTGCTGGTTTCGTTATGAGTCAGCGCGTAAACATCGACGCCAGCCTCAGCAACTGCAACAGGGTGTGAACCTGGTTCGACCTTAATAACTGTTGGATCATCCAAGAATGGTGCATCTTTTGCAGCTGCAGCAAACTTAGAAGAAAATTCACCAAACACTAGGTGCTGTGATTTCTTTTCAATTAAACCAAATGTTGCGATATCCCAGAATGCAGTTGAGCCACCGTTGCCTAAAACAACTTCATAACCTTCTGGCAGATTAAACAGTGAAGTAAGTCCAGTGCGAACTCGATTAACTACGTTCTTCACTGGCTTCTGGCGATGCGATGTTCCTAAAATTGAAGCCCCACCATTTGCTAAAGCAGCAAGTGCTTCGGGACGAATCTTTGATGGGCCACAACCAAAACGGCCATCAACTGGTTTCAAATTATCAGGAATTTTAATTTCGCTCATGGGCAGAGCCTACGGGTTCAGGCGTTTAACTTGCCAATCGGTCTTCTGTGAATCCGAACGCACATAGCGCAACCGATCATGCAATCTGGAATGGCGCCCCTGCCAGAACTCGATGCTGACTGGGCGAACTAAATAGCCACCCCAATATTCTGGCCGTGGGACAACAGACCCTTCTGGATATTTTTCAGCAAGTTCGGCATATCGTTTTTCTAGGGTTTCTCTGGAATCTAATTCAGTTGACTGCGCACTCGCGGTCGCACCAATCTGACTGCCCCAAGGCCGGCTTGCAAAGTATTCATCGCTCTCTTGCGGACTAACTTTTTCAGCGCTTCCAATAATTATTACTTGACGCTCCATTGGATACCAAGGAAAAACAAGTGACACATTTGGATTATTTGAAATTGCATCAGCTTTGCGCGATTGATAATTTGTGAAGAAAGTAAAACCATCGACCGAAACATCTTTCAATAGAACTGAACGCCCTACTGGTGCGCCATCCGAAATTGTTGAGAGCACCATTGCATTTGCTTCGACCACCATGATGTTTTCATGTGCCTGGCCAAGCCACTTCTTGAATTGTTCAATTGGATCGCCAGCAAGGTCAGATTCGGTCAAACCGGCCTGCCCATAAGTAAGGCGCATCTCCCGAATGGTCTCTCGATTGATTTCGCTCATGGCTGTATCTAACTTCACTTTTGCCCCGCGTGCATCTTGCGGCGATGCCCGCTTCGCTAGTTTGGTTTCACCCGCAAAAGTGTGGAGAATACGCATAACTAATTGAGGGAGCCCGTCGTGTCAGAAGTTTTTAAGCCCGGTCTTGAAGGCGTTATTGCATTTGAATCTGAAATCGCTGAGCCGGATAAAGAAGGTAGTGCGCTTCGCTATCGTGGCGTTGACATCGAAGACCTTGTTGGTCGCGTAACTTTCGGAAACGTTTGGGGCTTGTTAGTTGATAACGAATTTAATCCAGGACTTCCAGCAGCAGAACCATTTCCAATCCCAGTTCACTCCGGTGATATTCGCGTAGATGTGCAATCTGCAATTGCAATGCTTGCACCCGCTTGGGGTTTCAAACCTTTACTAGATACAACAGATGATGAAGCGCGCATTCAACTTGCTCGCACATCTGTAATGGTTCTTTCATATGTTGCGCAAGCAGCACGTGGAACTGCTCCAATGGTTCCGCAATCAGAAGTTGATAAAGCACATACCGTTGTTGAGCGAATGATGATTCGCTGGCGCGGAGAACCAGATCCACTTCACGTTCGTGCAGTAGATGCTTACTTTGTTTCAGCTGCAGAACATGGAATGAATGCTTCAACATTTACATCTCGCGTAATTGCATCAACTGGCGCAGATGTTGCAGCAGCAATTTCGGGTGCGATTGGCGCAATGTCTGGTCCGCTACATGGTGGCGCACCAGCACGTGTTCTAAGCATGATCGAAGGTGTTGAAAAGACTGGCGATGCAACTGCATATGTAAAAGGAATTTTAGATCGCAAAGAACGTTTGATGGGATTCGGTCACCGGGTTTATCGCGCCGAAGATCCTCGCGCACGCACACTTCGCCGAATTTCAAAAGAGTTGAATGCGCCACGTTACGAAGTAGCACTTGCACTTGAAAAGGCTGCACTTGCCGAACTTCACGAACGTCAACCAGATCGCGTGCTAGAAACCAACGTTGAATTCTGGGCTGCAATAGTTCTAGATTTTGCACAAATCCCAGCACATATGTTCACATCAATGTTTACCGCTGCACGAACCGCAGGTTGGTCAGCACACATTCTTGAACAGAAGCGCACCGGAAGAATTATTCGACCATCTGCGAGATATGTAGGTCCAGCGCCTCGTAAAGTTAGCGAAGTTAAGGGCTGGGATGAGTCAGTCCACTCACTCCACAACTAAACGCAATATCTTCTGGTTCAGAAGAGATCTGCGTTTAGCCGATAATCCAGCGCTCCTTGCTGCCATTGAAAATTGCGATGAATTAATTGCGGTTTACATTCTCGATGAAAAGATAATTAAAGATAGTGGAGCCAAGCGTCTTGCCTATTTAGGAGAGTCAATTCGCGCCCTTGATGAATCACTTAACAATAAATTGCATGTAATTGCTGGTGATCAGGTAGAAGTTTTAAACTCATTAATAAAGCGATATGGCGCAGATGAAGTTCATATCAGTCAAGAATATGAACCTTATGGCGCAGCTCGTGATTTAAAAGTTGAAGCAAGTGGAATCAAGTTGGTTCGAACCGGAAGTATTTATGCAGTTGCACCTGGCCGAGTATTAAAGCCAAGTGATGCAACTCCATACCGGGTATACACCCCGTTTTATAAAGCTTGGTGCTTACACGGTTGGCGCAAACCAGTTGCTGCGCCAAAGAATTTAAATTTAGTTACACCAATTTCAGCTGATCGCAATATCCCAGAATGGAAAGTTCCTGAAGGAACTGTAATTTCTAAAGCTGGAGAAGCTGCTGCACTTGCACGCTGGAAGAAATTCAAATCTAGCGCGCTTGCAAGTTATGACACAGAGCGAAATAACGCAGGTGTTGATGGAACCAGCAAGATGAGTGAATATCTGACTTGGGGCGAAATCCATCCACGGACACTTCTTGCAGAGCTTGGAACAAGCAATGCACACGATGTTTACCGCAAAGAGATTGCCTGGCGCGAGTTTTATGCAGATGTGCTTTTTAATAATCCACATACCGTCGATGATTACTACGCCCCAAGATTTGCAAACATGCGCTATGACGAACCTGGTGAAAAGTTTAAAGCTTGGTGCGAAGGTAAAACTGGATATCCATTTGTTGATGCCGCAATGCGTCAAATAGTTAAAGAAGGTTGGATGCATAACCGAACTCGAATGGTTGTTGCATCTTTCTTAGTAAAGGATCTACATCTTGAATGGCAGCTTGGCGCAGATTTCTTCATGGAACATCTAGTTGATTTTGATCCTGCTTCAAACTCACATGGTTGGCAATGGACTGCCGGATGTGGCACAGATGCGTCGCCGTATTACCGAGTATTTAATCCAATTGAACAGGGAAAGCGATTTGATATAAACGGTGATTACATCCGTAAATATGTTCCAGAGCTCGCTCATTTAAGTGCCGACGAAATTCATGAACCATGGGAATTCTTAGATGGTTACTCCAAAGGATATTCAGAACGAATCGTTAACCATGCCACCGAACGTTTGGAATCACTTGCAAGGTTAGAAGAGATCAAACCTAGTTAATTCTGTGATTGCACATAACCAGTGCCATTTCGTTTTGCTTCATACATCGCCGTATCGGCCCGTTTCAATAACGCTTCCTTGGTTGTTGTTGGACCTTCGGTTGTAACACTTCCAATACTTACTCCAACTTTTACATCACCAACTGAGAGCGTGAATGGATATGTGCAAGTAGCGCGAAGTGCGAGAGCGACATCATTTCCAATATTGCGCTGCCCATAAACAACTACACCAAATTCATCGCCACCAAGTCTGGCGATTAGAACATCGCTTGGTAGAACCCGATTAAACCTTAAGGTAATTTGTTTTAAAAGTTGATCGCCTACTTCATGACCGTAATTATCATTCACCGCTTTAAAGCCATCTAAATCTAATAAGAGCAAAGTGCCGGTTCTTCGCCGCAGTAACTCAAGTTCGGCGATAAATCTTCTGCGATTTGGTAGCCCAGTAAGTTCATCAGTCCTTGCATGTTCGCGATCTTCACTAACTATTTTTGCATCACGAAGTGCAAGTGCCATACGAATAAAGGCGAGGGAGATAGTTAGAAAGGCGAGAACTAGAACAAATATTGGGAAATAGTTTGCTCGTAATGCACCGTAAGCAAGAATGCTTGAACTAATGATTAGTGCAAACGTAGTCGCCCAAGTGTCGATGCGCCGCTCCTGGATTTCAGTTTCGCCACCGTGAAGCCAGAGGCCATTAGCGATAAGTGCTAATCCCAATAACCAGCCATCGTCGGTAAGTGCTGCGAATTCATAGCCGGTTGTAGCCGACATAAGTAGAAAGAATAAGTCGGTTAGTGCAAAGATTGAGATCCCGAGAAAGAAGCTTAAACCGCGCAAACTACGGTGCTGGAGAATGATTAGAGATAGACAGGTTGCGACAAGAACCAAGTCACCTACTGGATAGAGAATAGATAAAAATACTTCATAGCTTTGCCCATCAAAGCGCATCTGTGCTGGTCGCAATAGCAAACTAGATATAACACTCGATGTTCCAAGGGCAATAATTGCGGTATCTAAGATTTCTAGAGCTGATATTTTATTCGTAACTGCAAGTGCACGAATTATTCCAAGAAGCATCAAGGGATAAAAAGAAATATATGTGGCGTCAATTAGATGTTCTGATACTTGAAAATCGTAGAAAGAATTCCAGGTTGAAAAAGTTGAGCCAAGTGCCCAGATTAGAATCGCGAAAGTTATCGCAAGCTTTGCTAATCGATCATTAAGTTTTGGAGACCGCCAAGCGACAAGGGCCGCAAGAAATGCAACTGCATTAAAGATAATTAAATCTGAAACAATCGAGGGTAATTGAAAAGCCACCCGAATGATCAGGTGGCTTATCAGTAATAAGAAGACACCTACTCTCGCCATTTAGCGAGCGTAGGGTAAAAAGCGGCGGTTATTTACAGGCGGTGGAAAGGCTTGTCTTCGCACTTGCTAAATCAGCTGCTGTTTTAGCTTTTCCATCGGTTGCTTCTTTGATTTGAGCATCAAGTTCTACGATATTCGCAGTTGCATCGATAACGCGTTGCTTATTGCGGTCAATACCGGCTTGAACAGTTGCAATCTGCTTCTTCTGGGTTTCCGTTGGATTCTTAGGATAAGAGAGCATGTTCTTGCTCCATGTATCTACATTCTTCTGAGCACTTGCGATCAATCTTTCGTTAGTTGCCTTAAGGCGAGTAGTGCTGCTGATTCTGCCATCGAATGAACTTCCAACAGAGTCAGCTAAAGATTTTGCACTTAAGTAGCTCTTGTTTGCATTAATACATGGCGCAGAGACCCAAACCAAACTCTTTGAGGTAGATGCCGGATTCTTTGTGCAGGTGTAAGAAATTTTTCCAATGGTTGCTTTGCTATTTAGTGGCTTGCAAGCCTTGTAAGCGGTAGCGGCAGCTGCACTCGAGATACCCACGAAGGTTCCCGCAATTACTAGAACTGCTATCGAAAGTGCTGAAATTTTCTTAGACACCTTAACCTCCACAAAATTTATCAAAAGCCACAAATCTATGTGGCACTCATATGGTGATTCTATCTTTGGAGAAGCAATTTTTCGGGGAGAAAATCTATGTCTACCAGTGAAATTACTGTGAATATCAGGAAAATTATCGTTGCCGCGCTCGGACTTTGATTCCAATCTTTCGCACCAAGGGTCTCGGGCCAAATCTCGCGATTGTGCTTAAAATTTTGTATTGCCACCCTGGAATACAAATCGCCTTACCTGCCATTGCTGCTCGCCAAGATTCGCTCACAACTCGATCCGCCTCCAGCCACATGAAGTTAGGGAGCCCAGTCATTTTCATCTTGCCTCGCTGATGAAATTCGGTGTGTGTAAAACCAGGGCAGAGTGCAGAGATATTGATATTGGTTCTTGAAAGTTCGGAATGCAACGACTCGGTATGCACAGCTAAATATGATTTAGCGGCGCTGTATGTTCCGCCCGCAATAAAACTAGCGACGCTAGATACATTAATAATTGTTCCCGAATTTCTGTCTAACATCTGCGGCAGCACTGCGTGCATAAGTTTCATCGGCGCCTTAGCAAGAACATCAATCAGACGTATTTCATCTGCAATATTGCTACTGAGGAAGCTATCTTTTATTCCGAAGCCCGCATTATTGATTAATACTTCAATTGGTTTTTTTGCGCTCGAGAGTCGTTTCTCGACCTTGGCTAATTGCGCAGGAACAGATAGGTCGGCCTGCAATATTTCAACTTCTACCTTGTGTTTTTTGGAGAGTGACTTTGCTCGTTCTTGTAGCCGCTTGTTATCGCGAGCCACAAGAACTAAGTCAAAACCTTTTTCAGCGAGCAATCTAGTAAAAGATTCACCAATACCTGCAGTAGCTCCGGTTACTAGTGCTGTGCTCATCTACTTATTTTACTATCCCAGCTGTCGATTCATCTCGGATATGCCAAGTAGTTCCATACTCTTCAAGTTTTGCAAGGAATGGTTTCGCATCAAACCACTCAGGACCATTTACGCCAGCTTCTGGCTTCCAGATTCCTTCATGAATTAGTTCCATTGCAATTACTGGATTAATTGCGGTCTGCCATACAACAGCTTGATCACCGTAATTCTCCATCGACCAAGCGTTATCAACTACGTTGTAAAGATAAATCGCTTTTGGTTCACCATTTTTATCCAAACCTTTAACCAATGAACCAGCACAAGTCTTACCAGTCATTCTTGAACCAAGTGTTGCTGGATCAGGAAGTGAAGCCGCTAGTAGATCACGTGGTGAAACTTGAATACCTTGAACATCAACAGTTTCAGTGCGATCCATACCGAGCATATGAATAGTTTTTAGGATTGAAATAAATTGCGCACCAAGACCATATTTAAAGTTAACTTTCTTCGCCTCAATTTTCTGTGGAATTAAAACAACTTCTTCGTGCTCGACATTCACACATTCGACCGGGCCAATACCATCAGGAAAATCAAAGACTTCAAGCTCTGAGAATGGTTCGGTCGTATACCAACCACGGCCATCTTCCCAAACCAATGGTGGATTCAAGCACTCTTCAATCGTTGTCCAAATCGAGAAGGAGGGTGCAAATTCTGAACCTGCGACAACTAAGTTGGATCCATCTAGAACTGTTATTGAATCAATACGTGAAAACAATTCATCGCTTGCATACTTTGCGAATACATCACTAAGTCCTGGCTCAACGCCCATGCCAATCAAGGCATAAATTCCGCGTTCGCTCCAATTCCAGTCACGTGCAAATTGCTCGTCACCACACTTCACACCAGTTTCGGTATATGGATAATGCGGGTGCGGTCTAGATAAGGACATTGCCATATCTAGATAATTCTTATTTTCGATTTCACAGGCAAGAAATATCGGCATGACAAAACGCGGGTCAACTGCGTTGATGACAATGTCTGGGTTTGCCTTGCGAATTAATTCGCGAATATCTTCAAGTTCTGCTGCATTTACTTGTGCTGCGGAAAAGCGGGGATCCTTCAAGCGATTTACGGCATCTTCAGCGCGAGATAAATTGCGATCCGCGATTACTAGTTCTGTAATGAATGAACGACGAGAAGCAATATTAGCTATTGCTCGACCAACTCCACCGGCGCCTAAAACTAGGGCCTTCATTAAAACCAACTCCAAACGAGTATTTTTCTATTTCCTTGAGCCTA
>CANLTP010000033.1 GCA_947494085.1 Actinomycetota bacterium
AAGTGGATGGCATCTAAGGTCGCCAAGTTGGTGCCCTCGGATATCTCAACAGCCAAATAAGAGGTCGCCTCGTCGAATTCAATAATATTGAAGATAGCGATATCGGCCTCGAAAAGCTTTGTAGCCAAGGCGAATTCTGAAGCACTGAGGCGCTTGCGCAGGTTGATCAGGGTTTCGGTAATGCCGATTTGGGAAATGTATTTATCTTGGTATTCAACGATAATTTCTTCACATTGCTGCGAAAACTCTTCCTCAAGGTATCTCTTTAACATTGCGCTTGAGTCTAAATAAAGAGATCTCAAAATTTGCGCTCGCGACGAGACTCAATGAGCAATTCTGTTGATGTAGGCCCCGCCTTGCGCGGTGTTATTCGTTTGAAATTACCCGAAGAGGTGCGAGTGGCTGGTCTTACTCGCCCTTCGGCAATTGCACGTTCTAGAAATGCGGGGCGTTTAATTTCTTCAACCGTAACCGGCGAAAGCCGACAGATTGCCTGGCCGTGATTTGTAATTGTTATCTGCTCGCCCTCGTTTGCACGTTGCAGAATTTCAGATAGCCGATTCTTGAATTCCCTGATGCCAATTTCCATGTAGTCACAATATCAGAATTTGTGGCTACATTTATTTTGGTAAATCTAATTGTTTGGAATGAAAATGGCCTTGCGGTAATACTCGAGCTCTTCGATGGAATCGCGGATGTCTCCGAGCGCTCGGTGGTTGCCAGTCTTCTTTGGGGCGGCGAAGTAAATCCGGGGATACCAACGGCGAGCCAATTCTTTAATCGATGAGACATCGATGGTGCGGTAATGGAGATAGGCATTTAGAAGTGGCATATCGCGGGCGATGAAAGATCGGTCGGTGCCAACAGAATTTCCGGCGAGTGGAGATTTGCCTGCACCCGGTGCATATTTTTCAAGGTAAGCAATTATTTCGGCCTCCGCCTTTTCGAGTTCAACGCCATTTGGGATCTCGGTGATTAGGCCAGATTCGGTATGCATATTGGTGACAAATTCATTCATACCTTTTAACTGCTCTTCGGTGGCCCGGATAACCAGGTCAACGCCCTCGCCAAGAATGTTTAATTCTGAATCGGTGACTAGGACCGCAATTTCGACCAATACATCTTTATTAAGGTCTAAACCGGTCATCTCGCAATCGACCCAAATCAGATTCGGGGAATCATTTTTAGAGCTCATCGGGGGAGCCTAAACCAGAGGAGGGGCTGGGCTGTAATTTCACCATTCGTTCACCTTGGGTTCATCTTGCTTCCACATTCAAAAACCCGCTTGGCATAACAATCACCTTGTGAGCACAACTACGCCTGGGGCCAAATCAGCAGATTTCTCAACATCGACGCCCGCTAAGCGCGAGATTACAACAAAACCAAGATTGTCAGACAAAGTATTTCGTGGAGTCGCAACTACTGGCGGACTTTCATCGCTATTGCTTTTGGGTTTGATATTTGTCTTCTTAGCATTTCAAGGTTTTCAAGTTCTTCGCTCTGAAGGTTTGGGATTCATTACCGGTAGCAATTGGGATGTAGTTCAAGATAACGTCGGCAATACCGATCTTGAAGCTTCGCAATTTGGAATTGCGGCAATGCTTATCGGAACCGTAATTTGCGCAACTATCGCTGTGATTATTGCTGTTCCGATTTCAGTTTTATGTGCACTTTACTTAACGTTTTATGCTCCTAGCTTTATAAAAAGAATTATGGTCGCCTTAATTGACCTAATGGCTGCATTCCCTTCAATCCTCTTTGGAATGTGGGGCTACTTCGTATTAATGCCACACGCAGAATATTGGGCGAAATTGCTTCACAAGTATTTCGAATGGATTCCAATCTTCAAGATGGATGTGAACATATTCGAGCGCTCGCCATTCGTAGCTGGCGTAGTTTTGGCAACAATGATTATTCCAATCATCACTTCTGTTTCTCGCGAAATTTTTTCACAGACTCCACTTGATCGCATACAGGCTGCATTCGCACTTGGTGCAACCCGTTGGGCCATGATTAAAGCTGTAGTAATTCCATACGGACGAAGCGGTGTTGTTGGCGGAGCGATGCTTGGTTTAGGTCGCGCAATGGGTGAAACTGTTGCTGTTTACACAGTTCTCAATTTGGTTTATCAAATCAATTGGCAAGTTCTGATTGGTGCTGGCGGAAACGTGGCATCGATGATTCTGCTCAAGTTTGGCGAAGCTGGACCAACCGAAACCAGAGCGCTTATGGCTGCTGGATTAGCACTATTTGTTCTTACACTGATCGTGAACTCAATAGCCAACGTCATTGTTACAAAGACAGGTGGTAAGGGCCGATGAGCGAGAACAAAGTAGTTGTAAAGCCAGGCAAGCCTTGGGCCGCTACGCCACGAGAACGCGCGATAGATGTCGGTGCAATATTGCTTGCCGCTGTGGGTTCTTTTGCATTTGTTGCACTAACGGAGTTAAAAGGAAAGTTAGCTTATGCCGGCGTTTTCTTTATCTTGATAATTGCAATTAACTTTATTCATAGCTATTTAAGTCGTGGAATTGCTTCAGCGAAAGATTCAATCGCCTCAAGCTTTGCAGTAGCCGGCGTTCTAGTAACAATTCTGCCAATAGCAAGCATTATGTTCGCAATTTTTGAACGTGGAAAAACTGGACTCAAGTTTAATTTGTTCACAACCGATATGAAGTTAAATGGACCAAATGATCCGATTGATCAAGGCGGCCTATTACACGCATTAGCCGGCAGCGGAATCATGGTCGGAATCGCGCTAATAATTAGTTTGCCAATCGGAATTCTGACCGCGATCTACCTAACTGAGATTAAGGGTTTTTTCACTCGCCCAATCAGATTCTTAGTTCAGGCGATGTCTGGTGTTCCATCAATCGTGGCAGGCTTGTTTATTCTTTCTGCAATCGTCTTTCCAATTACCAAATCTCCTAGTGGATTAATGGGCGGTCTGGCACTTGCGATTCTTATGATCCCAACTATTGCCAGAACGTCTGAAGAAGTCTTGTTGTTGATTCCACCAGATTTGCGCGAAGCAGGTATTGCACTTGGCGGAACTCAATGGCGCACAATTTCACAAATTGTTGTTCCCGCTGCAAAGAGCGGTTTGATAACAGCGATTATTTTGGGCGTTGCTCGAGTTGCAGGTGAAACCGCACCATTGGTGCTTGTCTCTGGTGGCGGCGATGCACTTAACTTAAATCCAACTTCCGGACCGATGGGATCTTTCCCGTTTTATATTTGGAAGAGCTTTATTTTTGGAACAAATGAATCTATTGCCCGGGCCTGGGCCGGAATCTTTGTTCTTCTAGTTCTGATTTTTATTTTGTTTATTGCGGCTCGCATACTTGGTGGAGATAGGAAGAAAAAATGATTAGTCCTGAAGCGCAAGATCCTCTAGATAAAGGAAACGAAAAAATGGAAACAACAACTCCATCATCACTTTCAAGTGTTGCCGCAAATGCTTTGGCAAAGAAGAAGCCTGGTTCAGGCGCGCTTGGTGTTGGTCTTGAGGCACGTGGCATCCATGCCTGGTTCGGGGAGAAGATGGTTCTCAAAGATATCTCTTTGGATTTCTGGTCAGGAACTGTAACTGCGCTAATTGGACCATCTGGTTGCGGAAAATCAACTTTCATTCGCACCTTAAATCGCATGCACGAATTTATTCCGGGCGCAGCGATGGCCGGTGATGTTTTGCTAAACGGTAAAGATATTTATGAGAGCGGAACAGATGTAACAAAGATTCGCTTAAAGGTCGGAATGGTTTTCCAGAAGCCAAATCCATTCCCATCGATGACAATTGCGGACAATGTTTTAGCAGGCCTAAAGCTTGCCCAACTTAAGGTTGCGAATAAAGATGACTTGCTCGAAGAATGTTTAGTACGCGCTGGGCTCTGGTCCGAAGTTAAAGATCGGTTAAATGCATACGGCGGATCACTTTCCGGCGGACAACAACAGCGTTTATGTATCGCTCGCTCACTTGCGGTGCGACCTGAAATCTTGTTGATGGACGAGCCTTGTTCAGCGCTCGATCCAGGATCCACCTTGAAGATTGAAGAGACAATTTCAGAACTCTCATCTTCAATGACAATCATCATTGTTACTCACAATATGCAACAGGCAGCTCGGGTATCTGATTACACCGGATTCTTCTTATCCGATGGTGGCCCAGGCGAACTTGTTGAAGTTGGGCCAACCAGCGAAATCTTCTCTAGACCAAAAGATATTCGCACCGAGAACTATGTGACAGGTCGGTTCGGCTAAACCGACTAAAACCGGCTAAAACTGGTTTACCAACTGTTCACCTAATTGTTGGCAAGCGTTTGGCATTAAACCCCTGTTGCTTAACCCGGATTCAATAGTTTTCCCCGTAGACAAACGTCTATTTAGTCCGAACAAGGGGAAAAATGAAACTTTCTAAATCAATCAAGGTTCTTGGCATAGCACTTGCTGTAGCCGTCCTTGCATCTCCAACTGCTTATGCAAACATTGCACTTACAGGTGCGGGCGCTACATTCCCTGGCCCAATCATTGAAGCTTGCAAAGCTGGATATAACAAAGAAACTGGAAATACATTTACCTACGGTCTAGGTGGTTCTGGTGCAGGTCGCACAGCATCGGATAAGCAGACAGGTATCGTTAACTTTTCAGATACACCTCACCTTGCAGCTCGCGCTGGTGTAATTCACCTTCCAATCGTTGCTGGTCCTATCGCTGTTATGTATAACATCGGAAACAGCAAGCCTCTATATCTTTCACCTGCAACTGTTGCTGGAATCTTCGGTGGAACAATCACTAAGTGGAATGATCCAAAGATTGTTGCAGATAACAATCGCTCAGTTAAGGAAGTTCTTTACAAGACAGATGGAAAAGGAAACACCATCAAGGACAAGGCTGGAAAGCCAGTAGTTCTACGCGAAGTTGATCGTAAGATTCGCTACACACTTCCAAACAAACCAATCAAGGTTATCTATCGCTCTGATTCATCAGGAACAACTGGTGCTTTTACTGCAGCTCTAAATGGAGCAGCTCCTGAAGTTTGGACAAAGGCTGGCAATAACGCTTTTGGTTCAACATTCCCAGGAACTCTAAATGACAAGGCCAACCTTGGCCGCATCTCTGGCTTCTCTGGTTCAGCAGCAGTAGCCGCAGCAGCAGCAAAGACCCAATACTCAGTTACATATGCAGAATCTGCTTATGCAAAAGATAATGGACTTGCAATTGCAAACATCAAGAACGAAGCAGGAAACTGGCAAGCACCAACATCTGGTGGAGTGTCAGCTTTCCTAGGTGCAGCAAAGATTGATGATAACGGCATTGTTACCTTTGACTATAAGACAAAGGTACCAGGCTCTTATCTATTCGGAACAACTTCATACGCACTTGTAGACACCAAGCAGAAAGATGCCGCAACTGCTAAGGCAGTTCGCGATCTTCTTACTTACTTCCTAGATCCAAAGTGCCCACAAACAGATCCATCACAAGACTTCACAGTTATCACCGGACCACTCCGTGATGTTAACTTGAAGTTGATTGCTCGAATCGGAAACTAATCGCAACAGATTAATCAAAAAGCCCCGGGTGAATTCACTCGGGGCTTTTTTAATTAGCTAGTGGTGCGCCTGGCAGGAATCGAACCTGCGGCCTACCGCTTAGAAGGCGGTTGCTCTATCCGACTGAGCTACAGGCGCATTAACTGGATTTCGTGTGCAAGTCTACCGATTTGAACCGATAAGGTTTCGCACATGGCTGAGTTCATTTACACGATGAAAAAGGCGCGAAAAGCGCATGGTGACAAGGTAATTCTTGATGATGTGACCCTGATGTTTTTACCGGGGGCAAAGATCGGTGTTGTTGGTCCTAACGGATCAGGTAAATCAACGGTCCTACAAATTATGGCCGGTCTGCAACAACCATCAAATGGTGAAGCATTCTTATCACCGGGCTACACCGTCGGAATTTTGTTGCAAGAGCCACCACTTGATGAAACTAAAAATGTTTTGGAAAATGTTCAAGAGGGTGTTGCTGAAACTATCGCGCTCCTTGCTCGCTTTAATCAGATCAGTGATGAGATGGCTAACCCAGATGCTGACTACGACAAGTTGTTGGCTGAGATGGGAACGTTGCAAGAACAATTGGATCACCGAAATGCTTGGGATTTAGATTCCCAACTTGAACAAGCGATGGATGCACTTCGCTGTCCACCAGGTGATGCCGATGTAACAGTTCTCTCTGGCGGAGAACGTCGTCGAGTTGCACTCTGTAAGTTGTTATTACAACAACCAGATTTACTGTTACTTGACGAACCAACGAACCACTTGGACGCGGAATCAGTTCTCTGGCTCGAGCAACATTTAAGTAAATATCCCGGCACTGTTGTAGCAATTACGCACGATAGATATTTCTTGGACAACGTTGCGCAGTGGATTTTGGAATTAGACCGCGGTCGCGCATTTCCTTATGAAGGAAATTACTCGACATATTTGGATACAAAATCAACGCGTTTAAAGATTGAAGGCCAGAAAGATGCCAAGCGCGCAAAGCGCCTGACCGAAGAACTTGAATGGGTTCGGATGAATGCAAAGGGCCGCCAAGTTAAATCAAAGGCACGTTTAGCCCGATACGAAGAGATGGCTTCTGAAGCCGAGAAGACTCGTAAATTAGATTTCGAAGAGATTCAAATTCCAATGGGTCCACGACTTGGAAATGTTGTTGTCGAAGTTGAACACTTGAAGAAGGGCTTTGGAGATCGCTTGCTGATTGATGATCTCTCATTTACCTTGCCACGTAACGGAATTGTTGGAGTTATCGGGCCAAACGGTGCCGGTAAGACCACGTTGTTTAAAACAATTCTGGGTATGGAGCAACCAGATAGCGGCACTGTAAAGATTGGTGAAACTGTAAAGATTTCATATGTAGACCAGTCTCGTGGCGGTATCGATCCTAAGAAGAGTTTGTGGGAAGTTGTTTCAGATGGTTTGGATTACATAAAAGTTGGCCAGGTAGAAATGCCATCTCGCGCTTATGTTTCAGCATTTGGATTTAAAGGCCCAGATCAGCAGAAAGCTGCCGGAGTTTTATCTGGTGGTGAGCGAAACCGCTTGAACCTTGCACTTACTTTAAAAATGGGTGGAAATCTTTTACTTCTAGATGAGCCAACAAACGACCTTGATGTTGAAACACTTGGCTCACTTGAAAACGCGCTTCTTGAATTTCCTGGTTGCGCAGTAGTTATTTCTCACGATCGTTGGTTCCTGGACCGCGTTGCAACACACATCTTGGCTTATGAAGGTGATTCGCAGTGGTTCTGGTTTGAAGGAAACTTTGAATCTTACGAAGAGAACAAAGTTGCAAGATTGGGTATCGAAGCCTCTCGTCCACATCGCGTTACTTACCGAAAGCTCACTCGTTAATGCGCCACCACGGAAAGACTTATGTTCGCTGGAATGATCTCGATGCATTCGGCCATATAAATAATGCAAACTACTTAACTTTTATTCAAGAGGTTCGCGCGGACTTCACCTGGTATTCCAGAATTGCTAAGGGTCTAAAACCGATGTTCTCAGACATGGTTGTTGCAAGGGCTGAGATTGATTATCTCGAACCGATCACTGAGGGCGGCTTCGAAATCGATATCGCAGTCTGGGTTTCAAAAATCGGAAATTCTTCATTCGTTCTCGATTATGAATTAACCTCGAAGGCCGGAGTCCATGCCAAGGCCAGAACAGTTCAAGTTGCAGTTGATATGGAGACGAAGCGTTCTAGAGCAATAAACGAAGAAGAGCGCACGCTACTTACGCAATACCTTGAGCATGAGTGAAGCAACTTTCTATGAACGCGCTGGCGGCTCTGCAACATTTAAAGAGCTAACAAAGCGTTTTTACCAAAGGGTTTCAGTAGATCCAATTTTAAAACCGATGTATCCAGAAGAAGATATGGCTGGCGCCGAGGAACGTCTTGAATTGTTCCTAGAACAATATTGGGGCGGACCTTCAACTTATTCAGAGCAACGTGGCCATCCAAGGCTTCGAATGCGACATGCAGAATTCCATATTGCTACTCCGGAACATGATGCTTGGCTTCAATGCATGCACGCCGCAGTAATCGACTTAGATATTGCGGAAGAACTTAAAGAAGAACTCTGGACCTATTTTCAATATGCAGCGCACTCAATGAAAAATCAGCCAGATAGCTAATTAGCCTTAGGTTGAGATTTATTACCAATCTTGAGAATTTCACCATTACGTAAATACCAGAGCGTTCCATCTAAAGATCTGACAGTTGTTATGCGAAGTCCAACTGATTCAACAACACCAACAACTTCCATAGTTTCGATTTGATCGCCAACTCCATATTGATCTTCAACCAACATGAACATGCCGGCAAGAACATCTCGTACCAAAGTTTGTGCTCCGAGTCCGAGTGCAACACCGATAACACCTGCTGATGCAACAAGTGGACCGAGATTAAAACCGAGCTCACTTAAAATCATGGTTAAAGTAATCAACCAGATCACAGCGTTGAGCGCAGATTTGAGAACTGATCCTGCAGTGCGTGCACGTTCGCGTTGGCGTTCCATTCCACGTTTTGGACCGGGAACAAAATCAGCTTCAGCAATCCGATTTATTGCCCTAGCGACGGCGCGGCCACCGACCTTCTGAAAGACCAGGGCGATGACAAGGATCAAAATTATGTGGAAAGGCGCACCGATAAACCAGTCATAAATCTCTTGG
>CANLTP010000034.1 GCA_947494085.1 Actinomycetota bacterium
CCGACAACTTTGATGACTGCTAAATAATTCTGTGGTGTAGCCACAATCCGCCTCTTTCTAAACCCTAAATCTCTACTTGAGATTTACGTGATGCTTACTAAGTGGTAAAACTATGCGTGTTGGCACTTTCAAGCAACGACCGACACGAATTAAAAAGTGCAAATATCTAGCGAGAAATTTTCTGAATTTGGAAATCTATTATTTAACTATTGGTGCATTCGTGACGGTTAAATCAACGAAGGTAATTTTCTTATTCTCTGGAAGGTTCAATAAGCCCTTTAAAACATTGCTTTTAACGACGATTTCATCCGCAGAATTACTCTCTCCCCAATTGATCCGAAGGGCCGGTTTGCGCAAATCTGTAACCATGATGACTTCGTCCTTCTTTGTAATCTCTAAATTCTTCAGTCCAGCAATTAGATCGGCCGGCAGACTGGCCACAAAGCTCGCAACGATTCGCCGATGGGCTGTCAGATTGCCACCGTTACCGACAAGTGAAATCGTGGCCAAATTAGTGAAGCTCTGAGGACTAGAAAAATCACGGCCATCACTTGCTAAATATCTCGGTTCGGTATCAGCGGCACCTTCAATTTTGAAGATTGCTACTGGAATTCTAGGAACCACTGAAACTGTAACTTCCCTGCTCCACCAATTCCTGGAAACCTTTGCAGATTTAATCCACTCTAAATCCGTCACCAAGTTCTCTTCATGCTTTGGATTTATTCTGGCAAGTGGCTCATTTAAAACCAACTTAGATTCACCTGCAACGAGTTGGGAAGTAATGAGATCGCTCTGGTTCGTCCCCTTAACCTCGACTGATTGAATCGTAATCAAAGATGACCAACCCAATACGTAGACCAAGCCCGCCAAAATCGATACTGCAATCAGCGAACTACTTAACGGCTTAAACCTAATTCGCAATTTTTTCCTCTAGCGTCTGCAAAATTAAAGGAACTAGTAAATTCACATCTCCAGCACCTAAGGTAATTATCAGATCTCCTGACTTAGCTTCGAAGACCGCGTAGGAAACCACATCAATCATGGATGGTTCAAAAGTAACGCTCTCCGCCTTCATTGCATTTGCAATCAGAATCGAAGATACACCGGGCATCGCGGCCTCACTTGCTGCATAGATCTCTAATAAATAAGTATGGTCAGCTAGCTCTAAGACTTCGGCGAATTCCTCGACAAACATTGCGGTTCGGGAATATCTATGTGGTTGAAAGATTGCAATCACTCGCCCTGATCCCGCGAATCTCTTTGCGGTTTCCAGAGTTACTTTCACCTCTGTTGGGTGATGTCCGTAATCATCAATAACAGTCACGCCAGCGACGGTTCCTCGGTTTTCAAATCTGCGTTTTGCGCCACTAAATTTATTTAAGCCGACCAACAAATCTGCCACTGGTGCGCCTAATTTGATCGCCGTAGCCAATGCGGCTGTGGCGTTTTCAACATTGTGGTTACCTGGAATAGTTAAAGAAATTTCACCAAGAACTTTTCCTAGCTTGGTAATACGCGCATGGCTTTCCGTCGGCTGAAGTGAGACATGGGAGATTGAATAGTCGGCACTCTGGCCATATGTAATTACCTCGATGTCGCGCCTCTCGATTTGAGAGAGCAAATGCGCCACTCCTGGACTATCAATACCAGCAACAAGGAAACCACCGGACTGGATTGAATTCACGAAATCTACGAAGATCTTGTTTACAGATTCGATATCCGGGAAGTTATCTACGTGGTCCAACTCTATATTTGTAATAATCGCACCAAAAGGTTTGTAAGCCAGGAACGAGCCATCTGATTCATCTGCCTCCGCAATAAAGATCTCACCTGAACCCCAGTGCGCATTTGTTCCACCCCGATTGATCATTCCCCCAATAGCAAAAGAGGGATCTAAACCAGCTTGCTGCAAAGCGACGGTCAACATTGAAGTCGTTGTAGTTTTTCCGTGAGTTCCCGCGACAGCCACTGATTTAGATTCAGACATAAGAAGCGCAAGTGCTTGTGCCCGAGTCAAGATAACTAAGCCTTTATCATTCGCAGCAATAATCTCTGGATTACTTTGATCTATCGCACTTGATACCACCAAAATATCTGCATCACCAATATTGCTTGCAGCATGCCCGATAAATACTTGTGCGCCTAAAGTTTTTAATCCAGATAGAACCGAGGAATCTTTGGCATCAGAACCAGAAATATTTATGCCCTTGGCCAACATAATTCTTGCAATGCCACTCATTCCAGCACCACCAAGACCAATAAAGTGAATACGTTTTTCAGCGAGCTCGGCGAGTTTCATCGTTTACTTACCGGACACTTTCTCAAGGATGCTTCTTCCAATTACTTCCGCAGCACGCGGCTTTGAGCTTTGCGTCCTCTTGATATTCCAATTATCTGCTGCCAGTGCTAATGAATCGATGTTTGCCAGCAACCATTCTCCAGTGAAATCTGCGTTCAGGCAGATTTTCGCGGCTCCCTTATCAACTAAATCTTTGGCATTGGCAATCTGTTCACCGTTGCCAATTGGCAGCGGCACGATCAAGGCATACGAGTTAGCGGAATCAAGTTCGGCGCAAGTTACTGCGCCCCCTCTGGAAATCACCAAATCACTCGCGATATACATATCGGCCATATTAGTAATGTAAGAGAGCGGCGCATATCCTGGAAGAGAACTTGGCAATTCATTATTTTGCCCAACGCCATGAATCACATTGAATCCACGATTTAAGAGTTCAGGAAGCGCCAAAGCTACTGCGCTATTTAAGGATTGCGCGCCAAGGGAGCCACCGAAAATGAAAATTGTGCGATTGCTTCGATCTAGTCCTAACTCGCGATAGGTGGCATCCCACTTCGCTGAACGTTCGGATTTACTTAATTTTGAAATTGAAAATATCTCTTCGCGGATCGGCATTCCTGCCAATTCTGCTGAACTCCACTTTTGGCCAAAGTTGGTAGTGCTTGCAAAAGCGATAAATGTTTTCTTAGAAAATCTAACGCCTAGTTTGTTTGCCCAACCTGGGATTGCGTTGGCTTCATGAATAAACACCGGGATACGTTGCAACCTGGCAGCGATATAGCAAGGTGCGCTCACATATCCACCAAATCCAATTATTAAGTCAGCAGTTCTAACAATTCTTAGGGCTTGGAAAATTGAGTATAAGAATCGATACGGCCAAAGTAGCGAAGCTAGATTGAATTTTCTTGGTAGTGGCGATTTCATAATCAAATGAAGTTTGAGTCCAGCAGCCGGAACTAGATCGTTTTCAATTCCACTCTTTGTTCCGACAAATTCGCACGAAATATCTTCACTGTTTGTAAGCAGCCAATCTGCCACTGCAAGCGCTGGTTCAACATGTCCAGCAGTCCCACCACCAACCAGAATAATTCTCTGCATTATTTCGCCGTCTTGCGAGCTAATTGCGCCGCTCTAAAATCTGGCTCTCGGCGTGCAACATTTAAAACAAAGGCGATTGCTAAACAATTAGCCACCAAAGAAGATCCGCCGTAAGAGATGAATGGCAAGGTAACTCCGATGACTGGAATGATTCCGACAACTGTCATCAAGTTAACAAGGACTTGCAGAATGATCCAGCAACCAATGCCAGTTACTACATACTTTTGAAAGAGATCCTTAGTAGTTATTGCAACTCTGAATATCGCATAAATCAACGTTGCGAAGAGGAACACAACAGTTAGCGTGCCCAACAAGCCAAGCTCTTCACCGATTACCGAGAAGATAAAGTCAGTATGGGCTTCGGCCAAATTTGCCCACTTCTGTTTGCTCGCACCAATTCCAACTCCGAAGAGTCCCCCACTAGCCAGACTCATAAGGCTATGCGCTGGTTGCCAACCAGCCATCTTGTAAACCTCAGGGGCAAAAGGATCGATAACCGCGCTAAATCTACGGAGCCGTGCTGGATTAGTTATCGCAAGCGCAAGGCCGCCTATGGAAAATACAGCAGATATAGATAAGAGAACTTTCAAATCAATACCAGAAATAAACAACATTCCAAAGACAATCCCAGCAACAATTATTGCGGTTCCTAAATCTCGCCCAAGCAAAATTAGAAATAGGAATCCAACGGTCCCAATCGAAACCATCCCGATTGCATTTGACTGCAACCCTTTCGCTTTACGTTCTAAGTGTTTCCGCAATTGAAGTGCGCAGTAAAGAATTAAGGCTAGCTTGGCGAATTCACTTGGTTGCAGAGTGAACGGTCCGAGCGGAATCCAATTTCGGTTTCCATTAATATTCTCTCCGAAAATGATTGGCAAAATTAGTGCAACCCCACCAATTGGCAGCGCTAGCCGAGCCAGACTCTCCCAATGTGCCAATTTCATCCGCATCGCAATGAATGAAAAAAGTATTCCCACTGCGAGGAAAAGAAGTTGCTTGAGGAAAATCGCGAAAGTGTTTCCACTCTCAGAAAGTGAAGTTACCGATGAAGCTGATAGCACCATAACAAGACCGAGACCGGCTAGCGCTCCTGTGCTACCTAGGATTAGCAGATAAGACGCAGTGGGTTTAGATAGAAAATTTGCATAGGCCTGACCACGAACCTGTAAACGTTTTTTCATTTCGCCACCAAATTAGCTACTGATTGCGCGAAGAGATCTCCGCGATGAGAATATGAAGTGAATTGATCCATTGATGCGCATGCAGGTGCGAGCAAGACGGTATCCCCCAGCGTTGCAATGTCCTTTGCGCATGTAACTACCTGATCCATCAGGTCATCTGGACTATTGCTCTTTGCCATTCGAAATATTTTCACATCAGGTGCAAATTTCTCCAAAGCCGAAGCAATCTCTTCGCCATCTTTCCCGATAATAATTGCGGCCTTAATTCTTGAAGAAGTGCGACGAACTAGATCATCCATCTTTGCGCCCTTGGCCAATCCGCCAGCAATCCAAATATTCGAAAGATGGGAAAGCAGTGCAGCCGTAGCAGCATGTGGGTTTGTGGCCTTGGAGTCGTTGACCCAAGTGATTCCATCCTTAGATAAAACTATTTGTAGACGATGCTTGTCTAGTTCGAAGTTTGCAATACCCAATTTAACTTTTGGATGTGGAATTCCAATTGCTAGCGCCAATCCCGCCGCCGCCATTGCGTTTGAGACATTGTGTGGAACTGCAGGCTTTACATCAGTTAATTCTGCGATAACTTCTGCTGATTCCGGTGAAGCTACGAAAGCTCTATCAATGAGCAGCTCTTCAACAACGCCGATTTCACCGGCTTGCGGTGTATCAAATCCAAAGAAAACTTTGCGCCCGCTCCAACTAGCACCTCTCAAAATTATTTCTGGATCATTAAGGTTCAGGAGTGCGGTCTTGGTCTGAGTCAAAAGCTTCATTTTCGCATTCGCATACTCTTCGAAACTTCCATGCCAATCGATATGGTCCTGCGCAACATTTAGAATAGCTACAGCTTGATATTGCGGAAGTGAACTCCAACTAATCTGAAATGAAGAGAGTTCGAGGGCTAGAACATCAAATCTCTTCGAACTTGTAACAGCCTCAACCGCTGTTGTTCCAACATTTCCGCAGGCAATTCCTGAAACTCCAGCAGCAATCAAAATTGATTCAAGCATCTGAATTGTTGTGGTTTTACCATTTGTTCCGGTCACAGCCAACCAAGTCTGGTCCGGATTGATTTCAGATTTAAGTGTCCAAGCAAAATCTAGTTCACTAATTACCTCAACACCGCTAGCTTGCAAATTCTGTATTACTAAATGATCTAGGCGCCAACCCGGAGAAACTATCGCCAGGTCATAAACTCCAAAATCGCTTATCTCAGTGAGAATTTCTAATCCTTGCGTGGAATCTGATTTTTCATCGAAAATTACATACTTGGTCCCGAGAGTATCTAAATAATTCGCAAGAGATTTTCCCGTTGTTCCGCCACCAATGATTAAAGTATTTTTATTCTTAAGTTCTTCAATATAAGACATTATTGTGAGACAACCCATTGCCCGTAGAAAAGACCCAGGCCAGCTGCAACACTCATGCCCGCCAAGATCCAGAATCTAATAACAATTGTGACTTCGCCCCAACCGAGTAATTCAAAGTGATGCTGAAGCGGTGCCATTTTAAAGACGCGTTTACCGCCTGAAAGTTTGAAATACCCTGTTTGAATTATTACTGAAAGCGTAATCAGAACAAAGAGTCCGCCAAGAGCAGCAAGTAAAGCCTCTACACGCAAGACAATAGCAATTCCAGAAATTGCACCGCCTAGTGCTAGCGAACCTACATCACCCATAAATATTTTTGCTGGTGCTGCATTCCACCAGAGAAAACCGGCACATGAACCGGCAAGTGCAGCAGATAGAACTGCGATATCAAGTGGGTCTCGCACGTTATAACACTGTGGAACATCTGAAATTGCGCAACTTTGACCAAACTCCCAGACCCCAATAACGATAAAGGATAAGAAAGTCATGATTGCGGCACCTGATGCGAGTCCATCTAAACCATCAGTTAAATTAACGCCATTCGAACTTCCAAGAACCAGAAAAATAACCCAAAGTATTACCAAGACCATTCCAAGTTTTATTGAAGTGTCACGAACTCCGGAGAAATACATTGATATTGGCGCTAGCCCAGATTCATCTTCGAATTGCAATCCTGCATATGCAAAACCAGCAGCAAAAACTGCTTGGCCAAAAAGTTTCTGTTTTGCAGTTAATCCCAATGATTGTTTTCTAGAAATCTTAAGCCAATCATCCAGAAAGCCAATTAAACCCAATCCAACCATAAGAGCTATTACCAAGATGGCTGAGGCAGTTATTCCTACACCTGTAAGTAAATGGCTTGCAAAATAAGCGACAATCGTGGAGAAGATAAGAACTATTCCGCCCATCGTTGGTGTTCCACGCTTTACATGATGTGTTTTAGGCCCATCATCTCGAATCATCTGTCCAACACCGCGTTTCGCAAGGATGCGTATCAACGTTGGTGTGAAAATAAAACTAAGCAAGAGTGAGAATGCGCCAGCGAGTACAATGCCTTTCACTGATCTACCTCCCCTAATCTCTCTTTAATTGAATCAACTAATAAGTTAAATTCGCCAGAACGTGAAGCTTTTACCAATACGACATCTCCAGGAGCAAAGTGTTCGACGATTGCCATTGCATCTGCTTTCGTATCGAAGTAGTGAACCGCACTTGCGCCTTCCTCTTTTTCTGAACCTAAATCCGCAAGATAATCCCTAATTCCAACTACGACCAGATTATCGATTCCAATCTCACAGACGAGTCTGCCAATTGCTGCATGCTCTGCAGCGGATGACTCGCCGAGTTCCTGCATCTTGCCTAAAATTGCCCAACTTACGCCCCCACTTTCCTGCGAAATCAGCGCCAAAGTTCGAAGTGCAGCAGCGACGCTTTCTGGGTTTGCATTGTAAGAATCATTAATCAAAGTGATCTCACCAATTTGGGAAATTTCCATGCGCCACTTGCTAGAAACTTCTGCAGTCGAAAGTGCAGCAGAGATAGTTTCGATTGGAATCTTTAGAGCGGTTGCTGCAGCTGCCGCAGCCAGAGCATTTGAAATTTGGTGCATTCCTAAAAGTTGTAGGCCAACTGCTGCTCTTCCATCCGGAGTTACCAAATCAAAGTGCGCTCTACCTTCGCGAACTTCAACATCAGCGGCCCTGATTTCACATTTTGATTTTTCGCCAAAGAGAATTCTCTCTACACCTGATGGGACAACCATGTTGGGAGTGAATTCATCATAAGTTCCCAAAATCGCCGTTCCGCCAGCCGTAAGAGATGTAATCAATTCAGATTTGGCCTTAGCAATTATTTCTCTACTTCCGAACTCGCCAAGATGCGCAGTCCCCACAGTTAATACAACTCCAACATGCGGCTTAGCGATTTCTGCAAGATATGAAATATCTCCGAGATGTCGTGCTCCCATTTCTACAATACAAAATTTAGTAGTTTCAGAGCATCTTAAAATCAATAACGGAACACCTAGCTCGTTATTCAAAGATTCCTCAGGAGCAATGGTTTCCCCTGAGACACTTAGGATGTGCCGTAACAGATCCTTGGTTGTTGTCTTTCCCTGTGACCCAGTAATTCCGATAACTTGTAAATTCACTAGCTCATTGCGAACATAGCTTGCAAGGTCTCGCAGCGCTTTGCGAACATCATTAACTTTAATGGCTGGGCTCGTGCAATCTTTGCTGACTAATGCAAACTGGGCACCATTTGTGATTGCCTCTTGAATGTAGTCATGTCCATCGACGTTAGCCCCTACAAATGCTGCGAAGAATGTCTTGCTTGTTGCCTGGCTTGAATTAATTACTGGAAAAGCCGAAGTGGTTTGTGAACCATCAGTGTTTAGAACTTCGCCACCAACAATCTGCGCAATTTGATTCAAAGTTAACTTAATCATGCAAGCTCCTCGATAGCGCGAGCTAGCTCGATGCGGTCATCAAAT
>CANLTP010000035.1 GCA_947494085.1 Actinomycetota bacterium
TGCCGCAGAGCGCGCGGACCGCTTTACCTGTTACTGCAGATTCAACTATTTTTTCTTTACGGACATAGTGTGCGAATTTTTCATGATCGCCTTCTTCATTTGAATGGCGAGTATCTTCCTTCTCCAATACATCGGTAAATGGCTGCAAATCACTCAAGCCTGGAGCTGATTTAGGTGTTCGGGTGAAGATTCCCATGTAATAAATTCTACCGAGGCCGCTGCCTTTATTGGGTATTATTCAGCGATGAAAGACCTATTGCGCACCGAGCATTTATCTCGGGAAGATGTCGAAGTAATCCTTGACACAGCCGCGCAATTCGCGAGCAAACCAATGCGATCTAAAGACGCCTTAGCGAATCAAACTGTTGCTATTTATATGACCAAATCTTCAACTCGTACGAGACTTGCATCAGAAACGGCTGTGGCACACCTTGGTGGCACACCAATTTTCTTACGTGGCGAAGACCTGCAAATTGGTCGAGGCGAAACTATTTCTGACACCGCAAAAGTCATAAGTGGATTTGCGAGCGCCCTGATAGTTCGAACTTTTGCCCAATCAGATGTTGATGAACTCGGTGCCCACGCAACGATTCCAGTATTAAATGGTTTAACTGATACCGACCATCCAACTCAACTCCTTGCAGATTGGCTAACAATTCGCGAAGTTTTTGGTTCTGATATTTCTGGTCGCAAATTTACATATGTTGGTGATGGAAACAATATGGCCCATGCCTGGTTAACAATGGGCGCCATCATGGGTGCACACGTTGTCGTTGCAACACCTTCAGGTAAATGGGCTCCGGATGAAACGGCTATTCAAAGTGCAAGAAATATTGCAAGTAAAACTGGCGCAAAGCTTGAAGTCGTTACTGATCCGCATGCTGCAGTTAAAGATGCAAGCGTCGTATATACGGATGTTTGGATGTCAATGGGCGATCCCGAAGCTGTAAGAAGCGAGAAATTAAAAGCGCTAGCACCATTTGCAGTAACTAAGGATTTAATGTCGATGACCGCATCGGATTCAATATTTATGCATTGCTTACCTGCACATCGTGGCGAAGAAGTTGAGGCCGAGGTTATTGATGGCCCCAAGTCGGTCATTTGGCGTGAGGCTTTTCACCGCCGAACAACAATTCAAGCCGTTCTCTACCACTTAGTTCGCGGCGAATTAACGGGTAATCACGAAAAATAATAGGACACATTGCGCTCGAGGCACTAATCTTTGGGCATGCGAATAGCCGTAGCAAAAGAAATCCGGTCTGGTGAAGCTCGTGTAGCACTCGTCCCAGACATCATCTCCAAGTTAACTAAAGCTGGTCTTGAAGTTGTTATCGAAGCTGGTGCCGGAGTTGCATCTGGCTTTCAAGATAGCGAGTTCACTTCAGCTGGTGCCACAGTTAAAAGTGGCAATGTAATAAGTGATGCCGATGTAGTTGCCTCGGTTACAGCGCTGACTCCAGATCAAATGAAGTCACTTAAAAAGGGTGCGCTAACAATCTCTTTCCTCTCCCCAACAACTTCTGTTGATTCGATTGAAGCCGCTGCAAGTGCTGGCGTAACCGCGCTCTCCTTGGAACTGGTTCCTAGAATTTCACGTGCGCAATCTATGGATGCGCTAACTTCACAAGCCCTCTGCGCGGGATATCGCGCTTCACTAGTCGCCGCAGAACTTTCACCAAGATTTTTCCCATTGCTTATGACCGCTGCTGGAACAGTTACACCAGCACAAGTTGTTATCTTGGGCGCAGGTGTTGCTGGACTTCAGGCAATTGCTACTGCAAAACGTCTAGGCGCAGTAGTAAGTGCTTACGATGTTCGCCCATCTTCAGCAGATGAAGTTAAATCAATGGGTGCAAAATTTATTACCCTTGAACTTGAAGCACTCGAAGGTGCTGGCGGCTACGCCCGCGAAATGACTGAAGAGCGCGCTGCTAAACAACGCGAACTTCTTACTCCTTATCTAGCCGCTGCAGATGTTGTAATCACAACCGCAGCTGTTCCAGGAAGACCAGCACCAAGACTTGTTACCGGACAGATGGTTTCAGCGATGAAATCTGGCGCAGTGATTGTCGATCTTGCAGCCGAATCTGGTGGAAACGTTGAAGGAAGTAAGCCAGGTGAAACTATTACAACAGCGAATGGCGTAGTTATCTGGGGCGGAAAAGATGTTCCAAGCCAATTGCCATATCACGCATCAATGTTGTTCTCACGTAACGTTGTAAATCTTCTGCTGCTTATGACAAAGAGCGTTGATGGAAAGCCAACTGGCGATGTAATCCCAGATTTCTCAGATGAAATTATCGATGCCGCAACACTTACACATGGCGGCGCTCGTCGCACACCGGAGGGCAAGAAATAATGAATATGGATCCTATGGTTATTCTGACAATCTTTATTCTCTCGGTCTTCGTGGGATTTGAAGTTGTTTCAAAAGTTTCAACAACACTTCACACACCTCTTATGTCAGGTGCAAATGCAATTCACGGAATCATTCTGATTGGTGCAATCATCGTTGCTGCTGGAGCGAAAACCACTTTAGAAACCACTCTGGCAATTCTCGCAGTTGTATTAGCAACCATAAATTTGGTGGGCGGCTTTGTGGTCACAGATCGCATGCTCGAAATGTTTAAAGGAAAGGGCGGTAAGAAGTAATGAATTCAAATCTTTATGCCCTAATCGGACTTATTGTTGCAATCTCTTTCATTATGGCACTTAAGGGGCTTTCCGCTCCGAAGACTGCGCGTCGTGGAAATTTAATTGGTGCCGTTGGTGCTACTGTCGCAACAATAATCGTCTTCTTTGATCCTGCTATCGAAGAGCGCAACAACACACTTTTAATTATTGGCGCAATCGCCTTTGGTGTAATCGTTGGAGTTCCTGCGGCTCGCAGAATCCAAATGACTCAGATGCCACAACTTGTTGCACTATTTAACGGTGTTGGTGGCGGTGCTGCTGCTCTTGTATCAATTGTTGAATATTTGCATCTAGGTGATGACGCAAGTACCGGCGAAGTATTAGCAACCGTATTCACCGTATTGGTTGGAAGCGTTTCATTCTCTGGTTCAATCGTTACCTTCTTAAAGCTGCAAGAACTAATGACTACACGACCAGTTGTTTTCCCTGGTGGTCGCTTCGTTATCGCAGCAACTTTGGCTGGCGCACTTGGAACTTCTGGTTGGGTAATTTCAAGTGGTGGAACAACTCCACTCTTAGTTCTAGCTGGTCTCTCACTTCTATTTGGAATTCTCTTCGTGCTACCTGTTGGCGGCGCCGATGTTCCAATCGTTATTTCATTACTTAACGCTTTCACCGGATTAACAGTTGCAGCTAGCGGATATGTTCTGCAGTCAACGTTGCTTATTGTTGCTGGAACTCTTGTTGGTGCATCAGGAACAATCCTTACTCGCAAGATGGCAGAAGCGATGGGACGTTCACTCTTTGGAACGCTCTTCGGTGCCTTCACTGCGAAACCACAAGCTGCAGCAGAAGCAGGCGAAGCCCGTCCAGTTAAATCTGGATCACCAGATGATGTTGCAATTCTTCTTAACTATGCACAACGTGTTGTAATCGTTCCTGGTTTTGGATTAGCAGTTGCGCAGGCACAACACACAGTTCGCGAACTTGCAGATTTGTTGGCAGCTAAGGGCGTAGAAGTTGCATATGGAATTCATCCAGTTGCCGGTCGTATGCCTGGTCATATGAACGTTCTTCTTGCTGAAGCAAATGTTCCATACGAGCAATTGGTTGAAATGGAAGAGATCAACCCAACATTCCCACAGACCGATGTAGTTCTAGTGGTTGGTGCAAACGATGTTGTTAACCCAGCAGCAAAAACCACACCTGGTTGCCCAATTTATGGAATGCCAATTCTTGATGTTGCTAGTGCTGGAAATGTTATTTTCCTAAAGCGCTCAATGCGTCCTGGTTTTGCTGGTATCGAGAATGATCTTCTCTATGATGCAAAAACCACGCTGCTCTTTGGTGATGCGAAAGATTCGCTAACTAAAGTTGTAAATGCCCTAAAAGCTCTTTAACTAATTAACGTAGCTAGTTAAATTAATTAGATAGTTACTGGCCTTCAACAATTTCTGTTGGAGCTCCATGCACATCTATTGCTCCGCCAAGTTTTGCGCCGTCCCCACTTCGATTAAGTGTCTTCACCGGTGCAACATGTTCGGCTGGAACAGTTCCTAATAAGCCCTTCTGAAAATCATCAAAAGCTTTTAGAACTTCGGCCTTTGTATTCATTACAAATGGTCCCATCCAAGCAACAGGTTCTTTAATTGCTTGTCCGCCGAGAATTAAAACATCCATCTCTGGTGATCTAGATTCTTGAGTTGGGTCGGCTTGAACAACCAAGGTATCGCCGTCGCCCATGACAGCAAGTTGTCCCATTTGAACTGGTTGTCTTACTTCGCCAACTGTTCCATGGCCATTGAGGGTATAAACAAGTGCGTTGTAATTCTTGTTCCACGGTAGCTCTAACTTTGCACCCGGTGCAAGCGTTGCATGCACAATTGAAATCGGAGTTTGGGTTGAACCTGGGCCAGCATGTCCAGCAACTTCACCCGCAATTACTCTGATTAAAACTCCACCGTCACTTGATGCAAGTAACTTAACATCAGCTGCTCGCAGATCTTGATATGCCGGCTTCGACCATTTTTTCTCCGCTGGCAAATTCACCCAGAGTTGGAAACCATGAAAAAGTCCGCCGCTCATAACTAAATGTTCCGGTGGGGTTTCAATATGCAAAATTCCTGCACCAGCTGTCATCCACTGAGTATCACCATTTGTGATTGTTCCACCACCACCGTGATTATCTTTGTGATCAAAGATTCCATCAATAATGTATGTAACAGTTTCAAAGCCACGGTGTGGATGCCAAGGAGTTCCCTTTGGTTCACCAGGTGCATATTCCACTTCACCCATTTGATCAAGATGTATAAACGGATCAAGCTCTGCTAGATCAACGCCAGCAAATGCTCGGCGGACTGGGAAACCTTCACCTTCATAACCTTGTGGCGCAGTAGTAACGCTCTTAACCCCACGAGCACGAGCATTTGGTTCTGCAATTACTCTCGGCAGAATGGTTATGTCGGAAACTGTTACAGCAGGCAATTTGCTTCTCCTTTATTAATTACTACATCAATTACTACATCAATTACTAAATTAATTGTTAAATTCTAGTTACCTATCTTAACTTAAGATTGAACAAATTCAATTCCAGTTTTATTCCAAATTAATACGAACCTATGAATTAGGAATGAGTTGCAGGTGCGAAACGCTCTGGGTCCGCTTTGAAGCTATCTCTGCACCCAGGCATACAGAAATAATAAGTCTTTCCATTTAATTCGTATTGTGCGGGGGCATCCGAGATTCGAACCTGCATCCCGCAGACCAAATCTGTAGCAAAAACCAGATCTGTTCCAGTTGTTTCCCGAGTTCGATACATCCAATAAATCCAGGAGATGAGAGCTAAAGCAATTACATTAAGAATTGTCGTGTAGTTCCAGCCAATCTGATAGGAATGAGACATTCCGTGATCCATGTCAGGAATTAGATTTAAAAAGTTGAATATGATTTCAGTAATCAAGCCACTTAGACTCATAACCAACCAGAAAACCAGGGTCAATCTGATAGCTAGTTTCGTTCCATAATATTTACGATAGATAAGAACTAGTGGGAGCGCAATTAAGTCGGCGAAGATAAAAGCGATAGTTCCGCCAAATGAAATACCACCATGCCAGAGCGTTGCAGCTAATGGAATATTGCCAACTGAACAGACAAAACTTATAAAGGCAATTACTGGACCGATGATCACATTTTGAATAGTTGTAAGAATTCCGTTACCAGATAGGAAAATAGCACTCCAGAATGATGCAGGAACAAGTTTCGCGGCAAGACCAGCAACAAGAAAACCAATTATTAGTTCGTATCGCAACATTCTGAAATCACCAATGGTGTAGCCGGCTGCATCGTGCCAGTTAGCTTTCCTGGTTGAATTCACAGTCGCTGATTCTTCAAATCCTTTTCGAGAGCTTTCAATCAAAGTTGCAGGAATCAGCCTTGGAATTAGCAATTTCAAAAGAATAATCATGATTGCGCCACCAAAGAATTCTGCTACTGCAAACTGCCAACCCATCATGATCCAAAGCACAAGACCTAGCTCGATTACTAAGTTTGTGCTGGCAAACATAAAGACCATCGAAGAAGTAAAGTTTGCGCCCTTTGAAAATAAACTTTTAGCCAAAGCGCTGGCTGAATAAGAACAGCCAGAACTAATGATTCCGAAAAGTGATGCCTTAAAGACGCTCTTGAAACTGTCATCGCCAAGCTGCTCTCTCATTTTTTTACGAGAGGCAAATGCCTGAACCGCACCAGATAAAGTGAAGCCAAGAATTAGCGCCCAGAAAGTGTGAAAGAGCATCCACCAGGCTTCTATAAGGCCATCAATAACTATTTTCGTTTCCTCAAACTTTCATGGCTAATATCTTTTGATTTTTCATGAATTTTTCTCATCTGTAATTCAAGTGCAGTGACCGCCTTATCGAAAGCTGCAACATCATTAAAGCCAACGCCTTCAGCACGCATAAATGGTCCGCTACCACTTGTTGTTAAGTGAACCTCGTGAGCGGATTTTCCAAAGCGTGGATTTTGTTCGTGCAAGATTTCAACCTTAATGCTCTCAACTTTTACGCTGAATCGATCGAGTGCTTTTAGTTTTTCGGTGGCAATAGTTCTGAAATCCTCAGCCAAGTTTGCATTTCTGGCATGTATTACGATTTGCATAAATACCTCCCACTAAAGCCTTAATCGCCGGCATAGCGATACTAGAACTTTAAAGTGGAAATAGATAGATGATCAGGGTAATTGTTAGTGCTAACGCTAATGCTTGAACCAAGATCGAAATTGCAGTCTTGCGATCGGCTTTGCGATCCTCTGGAGTTGCTACCTTGGATAACTTTCCTAATCGACCAAAATTAAATGTTCCCATCAGGCCATAAGCTAAACAGAACTTGCGACGAGATTGGATAAAGCCGATTGCAAAAATTAAAGCTGGGATAAAGACACCAAGTCTTGCGCTCTTGGCACTATCTGAACCGATTAGCCCTGCGGTCGTGGAGATAAGTAAAATTAATCCGATCAATGCAACGATTTGTCTACGGCGGATTTCGCCTTTACCAATATTGCAGCTACCTGCGATGTAATCCATTTTTATTTGTTTAAATAAAACTTAAACAGTTTCGCGGTCTTCATCCACGAATACTTCGTGGTCATCATCGCCACTTTGCGCGACCCATTCAAATGCGGTCTTGAGTGCAGCAGCTATTACAGCAAGAAAAGTAATTGCAGCTAATAACCGGCGGATGGCTTTGAACATGAGGCAAATCTACCTTATGAGTTACAACCCGCGCGCTTCGAGAACTGCAGCTGCGGCGTTGTGTCCTGGAATCCCACTAACTCCCCCACCCCGAATTGCGCCAGCCCCGCATAAAAATAAATTAGGAATTTCGGTCTCAACGCCCCAACTCGGTTCTGAACCATCTTCCCTAAAGGGCATTGAGAGATCCTTGTGAAAAATATTGCCCCGTGGAAGGCCGATCTCTTCTTCTAAATCGAGTGGGCTCTTTATCTCTATGCAAAGCGAGCCATCCGAATTTTTCGCTAAACAAGTTTCAATCGGATCAATAAGGTATTGATTTAACTGATTAAGCAATCGCTCTAAAATTATTGCTTTAGTCCCAGAATTATCATTTTCAAATAAGTTTGCAGGCGTATGCATTCCAAAGAGGGTCAAAGTTTGAAAGCCTTTAGTTACTAAATCAGCGCCTAAGATTGAGGTGTCAGAAAGTGTGTGGCAATACATTTCAGCAGGAATTACACCTGGAATTTTACCTGCGGCTGCCTGAGAATAAGCCCGCTGGAAATCTGAATACCTTTCATCAAAATGAAAGGTTCCGGCAAATGCTAATTTAGGATCGGCTCCAGATTTTAGTCTTGGTAACTTGGTCAGAAGCATATTAACTTTAACTTGACTGCCTTCAAGACTCTTTGGAGGTTGAGTATTCAAAACCTTTGCCAGTTTTTGTGGAGCGAAGTTAGCCAATACATACTTACTCTCATAGCTCTGACCAGAAGCGGTTGTTATGAAATTTTCGCCGCCATTAGAACTAGAAGAACTAGAAGATATGGAGTTAACTTCACTATCCAAAAAGAAAGTTACACCAAGCTTTTTCGCCGATTCAACTAATTCTGCAACAAGTGCCCCCATACCGCCTACTGGAACTTTCCAGTCACCAGTCCCATTTCCGATTAAGTGAT
>CANLTP010000036.1 GCA_947494085.1 Actinomycetota bacterium
ATGATGTTCCAACATTTGTTGAAGATAGTGAAGGAAACTTCGTTCCAGGAGATTTGATTCCTTACCGCAGAGATCAACAAGAGAAGCGTCTTGCACAAGCCGAACGCTCACTTAACTTGCTTGGAAAGATCAATCCATTGGCGCTTGAAGAGTATTCATCACTTGAAGAACGTCTGCGCTATTTAGCTGAGCAGCTAGAAGATCTGAAGAAAACCAAGCGCGATCTTCTCGATATTATTAAAGAAGTTGATGACAAGGTTCAACAAATATTTAAAGAAGCCTACGATGACACTGCACGCGAATTTGAATTGATTTTTGCTCGCCTCTTCCCAGGTGGCGATGGTCGATTAATTCTGACTAATCCAGAAGACCTGACAACTGCAGGTGTAGATGTCGAAGCCCGTCCTCCTGGTAAACGCGTTAAGCGACTCTCACTTCTCTCCGGTGGTGAGCGTTCACTCGTAGCAGTCGCTCTACTTATCGCTATTTTCAAGGCACGTCCAAGTCCATTCTATGTAATGGACGAAGTTGAAGCCGCACTTGATGATACAAATCTCGGTCGCTTGCTTGGAGTCTTTGAAGAACTTCGAGAAAAATCGCAACTAATTGTTATTACTCACCAGAAGCGCACTATGGAAATTGCAGATTCTTTATATGGTGTAACTATGCGCGGCGATGGTGTTTCAGAGGTAATTTCGCAACGTATTCGGGAAACTGAAAGCGCTAACTAGTTCCACTAGTGAAAAGTAATGGCACTATTTAGCAAGCTTTTACAGAAAATTCGAGGCGGTTCCACATCAAGTAGCGATTGGGCGGAAGTTGAAGAGGCGCTAATTGCTTCAGATCTTGGGGCAAAGAACGCGGCAGAAATAATTGAGATTGCAAAGAAATCTAAGGGTGATGAAATAGATTCTGCAATAACAAGTGCGCTTAATACTTGGTTAAGCAGTAGTGATCGCAAACTTCCAGTAAATAGTGGCCGACCAACAACTATTTTGATTGTTGGTGTAAATGGCACCGGCAAAACAACATCTACCGCTAAATTAATTTCATATCTTAAAGCAAATAACAACTCAGTCTTAGTCGCTGCAGCAGATACTTTCCGAGCAGCGGCAGTAGAGCAGTTAGCAACTTGGGGGAGCCGCCTTGACGTAGAAGTTGTCACCGGACCACCAAATGGCGATCCAGCATCAGTTGCATTTGAAGCAGCAACAAAAGCTAAAGCTACAAATATAGATTATTTAATAGTTGATACTGCAGGCCGCTTACATACGAAATCTGGTTTGATGGATGAACTAGGGAAAATTCAACGAGTTATCGAGAAAGTTTCGCCAGTTGATGAAGTTTTACTAGTTGTTGATGCAACAACAGGGCAGAACGGAATTGTTCAAGCAAAAATCTTTATGGAGAGCGTTGCAGTTACTGGATTAATTTTGACGAAGATGGATGGTTCGGCCAAGGGCGGAATAGCTCTGGCGATCGAACGTGAATGCGGCATCCCCATAAAATTTGTTGGAACCGGGGAGGGCGCCCAAGATTTGGAAGTCTTTGACCCAGAGCGCTATCTGAGCGGACTTTTTAGCTAGCCCAGAGCAGATGTAACCAATTCGTAACACAACTCGCAAAGCTTTCACCATTTCGTAATCTGCCAGGGCATCTGATGTAACTCAGTTCAGCGACTCTACGGTCATCTCAAAGGCGAGGCTTACACGTGAAAGGGGTTTGTAATGGAAGAAGTTGTTATCAATTCTGGTGACACGGCTTGGATGCTTATAAGTACAGGACTTGTTACTTTAATGATTCCTGGCTTGGCGTTTTTTTATGGTGGAATGGTTCGAGTCAAGAGCGTGCTTAATATGATGATGATGTCATTTGGCGCACTTGCAATAGTTTTTGTGCTCTGGATTATCGTCGGATTCTCAATGGTCTTTGGCGATTCTCTTGGTGGAAATGGTTTAGTTGGTGATCCAACTCAATTCTTATTCTTAAATGGTTTGGATAATCCCGAGGCTGCAATTGGAACAATTCCCGCTGCAGTGTTTATCGCCTTCCAAGGAATCTTCGCAGCTATTACAGTTGCATTGATTTCAGGTTCAATTGCAGATCGCGTAAAGTTTGGTGCTTGGATGGTCTTTGCTGCAATTTGGGCCGCACTCGTTTACTTCCCGGTTGCACACTGGGTGTTTGCCTTCGATGACTTTGTCGCAAAGACTGGTGGTTGGATTGCAAATGATCTTGGCGCACTTGACTTTGCAGGTGGCACAGCAGTTCATATCAATGCTGGCGCCGCTGGATTAGCTCTAGCAATTATTCTTGGAAAGCGAGTCGGTTGGCGTAAAGAAGCAATGCGCCCACACTCTCTTCCACTTGTAATGCTCGGAGCTGCACTTCTCTGGTTTGGCTGGTTTGGCTTTAACGCTGGATCTGCAGTTGCATCTAATGGAACCGCAGGACTAGCACTGCTAAATACGATTGGTGCAACAGTTGCTGCTCTACTGGCCTGGTTGTTAGTAGAAAAAATGCGTGATGGACATGCAACAAGTCTTGGTGCCGCATCAGGTGTTGTGGCAGGTCTTGTAGCAATTACTCCAGCATGCGCAGCAGTAGATGCAAGCGGTGCGCTAATTATCGGTGCTGTAGCAGGTGTCCTCTGTGCGCTATCAGTCGGTTTAAAGTTCAAGCTGGGAATCGATGATTCACTTGATGTTGTTGCAGTTCACCTAGTTGGTGGAATTGTTGGAACTGTGATGATTGGTTTCGTTGGCGTTGATGTTGGACTATTCAACGGTGGCGGAAGCGAACAACTAATAAAGCAGATTATCGGTGCAGGCGCGGTGCTTGGATATTCCTTCATCGCAACTCTGATAATTGGTTACGCGATAGATAAGACAATTGGCTTGCGAGTTAGCAAAGAGGTTGAGGTCGAAGGAATAGACCTTAAGCTGCATGCTGAATCTGCATATGAAATGTATAGCTCATCACGAGGAGGCTCTTCACTATGAAACTAATTACCGCAATCATCAAGCCATTCAAGTTGGAAGATGTGAAAGATGCACTCACTGCTTTCGGAATTACCGGAATGACAGTTTCAGAGGCAAGTGGATTTGGGCGCCAAGGTGGACACACTGAGGTTTATCGTGGAGCCGAATACACAGTGGATCTGATTCCAAAGATTCGACTAGAAGTTTTGGTCGATAGCAAAGATGCAGAAAAGGTTATCGATGTAATTGTGAAGGCAGCATCTACCGGAGCAATTGGTGATGGCAAGGTTTGGTCATCGCCAGTAGATAACATCGTACGTGTGCGAACCGGAGAACGTGGACCGGACGCGATTTAGTAGATCTAGAAATAGATCTAGAAGCCATAAGTAGAGTTACTCCGTGGGAACCCGTGAGCGTCGCGATCGATCGAATGAGATTGATAAGGCGCTCCGGGTTTCGTTTTTGAAATGCGCTAACGATCATTTAGCAAAACCCGAACTTGTTTCATTGACTGCGGTTGGGGGATATGGGCGGGGCGAACTCGCTCCAGCTTCAGATTTAGATTTATTGATTCTGCATAATGGCAGTGAAGCCCCTCAGATAATTTCAGATTTTGTTAACGCCTTTCTATATCCGCTCTGGGATCAGGGTCTATCGATAGATCATGCAGTTCGCACACGCGGTGAAACCAGGGAAGTAGCTAATGAAGATATTCGAGTCGCTTTGGGCTTACTGGACTTACGCCACATCGCAGGCGATTCACAACTTTCAAATCAAGTTGCAACTGATGCCTTAGAAAATTGGCGGAAGAGTAAAGAAAAATTTCTCCCAAAATTACGTAAATCTATTCAGGATCGTGAAAACCGCTCTGGTGAATTAGCCTTTCTTTTAGAGCCAGATCTTAAAGAAGCTCGTGGTGGACTTCGAGATATCAATGCCCTTCGAGCAATTGAACTGTCGGGAGCGGTGCCGGTATCACTTACTCGCGTCGCAGAATCCGAAGCGTTAATTTCAAATGTAAGAGATGTTTTGCATGGTGATAACCCGAAAGCGCGAGATCAATTACTTTTAACCGAGCAAGATCGAGTTGCACTTACACTCGGGTTTGCCGATGCGGATGCACTAATGCTTGAAGTTGCGAAGGCTGCGCGCGCTGTTGATTATTTGATGGATTCAACTTGGCACCGGATTGATTCAAGTGGTGGACAGAGTTGGTTTAATCGCAGAAAAAATCAACGAATTGATCAGGGCTTAGTAATCCAGGATTCCGAAGTAACAATTGAAGCTGGTTATGACATTTCTAATGATTCAGCAATCGGTCTAAGAGCTGCTTCAACAGCCGCCCAACGCGGACTACCAATCTCAATTGATGCCTGCATTCTCTTATCGGAAAAATATAAAGCGCTGCCTAATCCGTGGCCGAAACCGGTTTTAAATGATTTGGTATCACTTATTGGTGCCGGCAAATCAATGATTCGAGTTTTTGAAGCGCTGGATCAAGACGGACTTATCGAAAAGTGGATTCCAGAATGGTCACATGTCAGATTCCTTCCACAACGAAATGTTTTGCATCGCCACACCGTTGATCGGCATATGTTGGAAACCGCAGTTCATGCTGCTGCGCTAACCAGAACCGTTACTAGACCAGATCTTCTCCTTGTATCTGCTTTATTTCATGACATTGGCAAGGGGTTTCCAGATAAGGATCATTCTGAATATGGTGAATCATTGATTAAGCCACTTGCAAAACGAATGGGTTTTGATGAGAGAGATTGCGAGACCATCGCGCTACTTGTTCGCGAGCATTTATTGTTATCGGCAGTTGCAACTCGTCGAGATTTAGATGATCCAGCAACTATAAGTTTTGTAGTTGAAAGGATTAGAGATCCCGAATCTCTGCAACTACTTCATGCACTTAGCATTTCCGATGGTGAAGCTACCGGCAAGAGCGCCTGGAGCGATTGGAAGGCTGGTCTCGTATCAAATCTAGTAGCCAAGTGTTTGGCATCAATGGCAGGAATTAAGCCGGTTTCCCAGCCAGATTTAATTCCAACTGGGTCAATTACAGAAGATATTTCCATAACAATTATTAGCAATGAAAACAACTCAGGAGCACTAGATAACGTTGAGATTGAAATAATTGCAAAGGATCAGACCGGGCTGCTCTCTGCGGTTGCAGGTTTAATGACAATTTCTCGATTTAATGTTCGTTCAGCTAAGACTCGAACTACAAATGAAATAGCGATTATGCGTTGGATAGTGGAGTTAGATGCGAATGCGCAACTGCCATCTTCTGAGAAATTAACGGAGCAACTGAAGAAAGCTCTCACTGGCGAATTAGATCTCGGGCGAAAGATTGAAGAACGAATCGAGAATTATCGAAAGTATCCCGGCATTCCTACTCCGCCACCCGTCGTTTTTGCTGCAAATGATTTGGCAACTAATGCCACAATTATTGAGGTCCGAATGCACGACCGCCCTGGAATTTTATTTAATGTAACTCGAGCAATCTCTAGATTTGGTGTGGATATTAAGTCAGCGATTGTCTCAACTCTTGGAGCAGAAGCCTTCGACACCCTTTATGTGACGGATCTGGAAGGGCAACCACTCACCGGTGAACGCGCACAATTATTGGCGACAAAAGTTGAGAATATTTTAGCCACGCACCTTTAACTAGTAACCTCCACCCATGTTCGAATCCTTATCCGCCAAGTTCCAAGGTGCATTCGCCTCCCTTCGCAGTAAGGGAAGGCTGAAAGCTAGCGATATCGATGAGATAACTTCAGAGATTCGAAGCGCGCTCCTTGATTCGGACGTAGCGATAAGCGTTGTTGACTTCTTTATTGATCAATTAAAGATCAGAACTAATGAAGTCTTAGAAGATTTAAATAAGTCTACGAATCCAGCAAACGCTGTATTTGAAATTGTTAACTCTCTTCTAGTCGAAATACTTGGTGGAAGCGCTCGAAGAATTCGATATGCGAAGAAACCTCCAACAGTTATTCTGCTTACAGGTTTACAAGGTGCGGGTAAAACTTCTTTAGCTGGAAAGTTAGCAAATTATTTAAAGGCGCAGGGCAATACACCTTTGCTAGTTGCATCAGATTTACAGCGACCAAATGCCGTAACCCAACTTCAAGTTGTTGGTCAAAGCATTGGAGTTCCAGTATTCGCACCAGAACCTGGAAATGGTGTTGGCGATCCGGTCAAGGTTGCTAAGGCTGGCCTGAAATTTGCCGAAGATAAATTACATAACATCGTAATTGTTGATACTGCAGGACGTCTTGGTCTCGATGCTGAACTTATGAAGCAAGCGAAAGAGATTAGAGATGCGGTTTCACCTGATGAAGTTCTCTACGTTGTTGATGCAATGGTGGGACAAGATGCAGTTCGCACGGCGCAAGCATTTCAAGATGGTGTTGGCTTCGATGCGATAGTTCTAACTAAATTAGATGGCGATGCTCGTGGTGGCGCAGCGCTTTCAATTACGCAAGTTACTGGCAAACCAATTATGTTCGCAGCTACCGGCGAGAGCGTTACCGATTTTGATTTATTCCACCCAGATCGAATGGCTTCTAGAATTCTTGGGCTCGGTGATATCCAAACTCTTGCCGAACAAGCTAAAGGCGCTTTCGATAGTGACACTGCAGCAAAGCTAGAGAATAAATTCGCTAGTGGCGAAGAGTTCACGCTAGATGATTTCTTAGCGCAGTTAGAAGCCATGAAAAAAATGGGTTCGATGACAAAATTATTGGGCATGATGCCAGGAGCGAATTCCGGTGCGATGAAGAAGCAGTTAGAACAATTTGATGAAGGTGAACTGGTAAAAACCCAATCGATTGTGCAATCAATGACACCACTAGAACGAAACGATCCAAAAGTTTTAAATGGCTCAAGGCGGATGCGAATCGCAACTGGTTCTGGTCGCCAAGTTTCAGATGTGAACTCACTTGTAGAAAGATTTAGCCAAGCCCAGAAGGTCATGAAGCAGATGCGCACTGGTAAGGGTGGAATGCAGTTACCGCCCGGAATGCAGATGCCACCTGGCATGCCGAAACAGCCAGCCCCCAAAGTTGTAAATAAGAAGAAATCTCGCTCGGGAAATCCAGCAAAGCGGGCGATTGAGAGCTGAGGGAGCTGAATTTGGGTAATGCGCGTGGGGCTGGCAAGATTGGGCACCTGCAAGGGGCCCTCTACCCCCAAGCGATCTTCACCAATAGGCGGAAGATTTTTTTCAAACAGGTTTTATTTTTCTGGTGACGCTCCCACTGTCACAAGAAAATTAGCACCGCTTAAAACAAGGAGAAAGCCTTCGTGGCCGTAAAAATTAGATTAATGCGTATGGGAAAAATCCGTACACCACATTTTCGTATCGTAGTTTCAGATTCTCGTGCAGCGCGTAACTCACGTGCAATTGAAGAGATCGGTCGCTATTCACCTGGATCAGAACCTTCACTAATTCAAGTTACATCTGACCGTGCGCAATATTGGCTATCTGTTGGTGCACAACCAACTGAAGCTGTTGCGGCGCTACTAAAAATTACAGGCGATTGGCAGAAGTTCAAGGGTCTTCCTGGAAGCGAAGGAACACTTAAGACAATTGCTGAGAAGCCACACAAGCGCATTGCTTATGAAGCAGCTGTTAAAGATGCGATGAATGAGCCAGCAGATGGTGCAACAACAATGAAGAAGAAGGCTGCAGAGAAGTTAGCTGCTAAGGCAGCGCCTGCTCCTGTCGAAGCCGAAGTTGTGGCAGTTGTTGAAACTCCTGCAGATGTAGAAGCGGTTGTCGAAAATCCAGAAACTCCAGTTGCGGAAGCAGAAGCCACTCCAGAAGCGGCAGCTGAATAACAATGATTGATGAAGCTTTAGAACATTTAGTTAAGGGGATTGTTGATAATCCTGATGATGTTGTTATTACAACAAAAGATCATCGTCGTGGGACAACACTAGAAGTTCGAGTTAATCCAGATGACATTGGCAAAGTGATTGGCCG
>CANLTP010000037.1 GCA_947494085.1 Actinomycetota bacterium
CTGATGCGATTGCCCGAAATGAATTGCGAATTGCGAATTTAGACCGGATAATTTGGCAGTGTCCAGTTGTTTTATTAGCTGATGTAAGAAGTGTTGGAGTGCAGGGCGATGGCAGAACTTATGGCCACCCAATTGTGCTTCGACCAGTTTCATCAGAAGATGCAATGACTGCAGATTGGAGTCGGATCCCATACGAGGTATTGGAAAAGATTTCAACCCGCATTACAAATGAAGTAAGAGAAGTAAATAGAGTGGTCTTAGATGTAACATCAAAGCCACCTGGAACAATTGAATGGGAATAGGAGAAGCGTGAAGCGTTCATTTGCAGTCGCAATAGTTGCAGCTCTCTTCGTCTCGCTATTTGCTGCAGCTCCAGCAAGCGCTGAAAAAAAGCCTAAGGTTGTAAAGAAAGCTAACCAGGTAACTAAAGTGCAATCAATCTGCAAGCCAACCCAAGCTATTGGTCATAGACCGATGAAACTTCCAGTTCCAGAGATTAAGAAACCATTTGTAAATAGAACTTTTACATTGAAAACAAACTGCGGCGACATTCAGATTGAAGCTGATGGCATAAATGCACCTTTAACTGTAGTTTCAATGACTTACCTAGCGAATAAAGGATTTTTTGATAAATCACCTTGTCATCGCTTAACGACTCAGGGAATATTTGTTCTGCAATGTGGTGATCCTTCAGGAACTGGTTCAGGCGGCCCCGCTTACACAGCGCCTGACGAGAATCTTCCAACCGGAAGTGGAAATATTTATCCAGCTGGATCGGTTGCAATGGCAAATTCTGGTCCAGGAACTAATGGCAGCCAATTTTTCATTGTTTATGAAGATAATTCCAAACTCGGGCCAAATTACACACTTTGGGGAAAAATAGTTAAAGGGCTTGAGATTGTAAAGGCAGTTGCTGCGTTAGGTTCTAATAATTCCAATGGACCCGGAGATGGGCGACCAAACCAGCCAATCGCAATTGAAAAAGCTAGTTCTCGT
This sequence comes from Actinomycetota bacterium, assembly GCA_947494085.1. The sequence goes on from CANLTP010000037.1 coordinate 997, forward strand.
TAATTAATCGCTAGAAACTATTTTAAATATTTCGGCTAATCGGCCATCTGGTAAACCATTTAATTTTGCGTTTCGTTCGCCCCATTCACGTAATGAGTTTTCTAAATTTGGATTGTGGGCTGTCTGGCTTACATGAGCATGAAGAGCGGCAATCTTTTTATCGAAGGTCTCGGTTACATCAACAAAATGGTCAGGCGTATGGTGCGCCATAACCCAAAGTTCGCGAACTCGCCATGGCTCTAAGCCCTCATCTTTAAGTAAGTCTTCAAAGGCAAATGGATTTCTGGCATCTGGATAGACCGCTTGAATTGCTGCTTCTCCGGCCGCCATGTGATCTGGATGGCTGGCAAATAATCGATCCCAATTTCGTTCTGGACTTTGGACCAGCATTCGCTGCGGTTTGGTCTTACGGATTTCGCGCACAATTTGTTTACGCAATTCGATTGTTGGTTCTAGCCAACCATCCCGATGATTTAAGAATTCAATATTCGTTACGCCGAGAATCTTTCCAGCATCACGCTGTTCTTTCTGACGAATCTTAGGCATATCCTCACGAGGAACATCAGGATCGTCGCCACCTTGGTCGCCATTTGTGCAGATGCAATATGAAACTTCGATTCCGCGTGCCGTCCATTGTGCGATAGTTCCAGCAGCCCCGAAATCAAGGTCATCTGGATGCGCAGTTACGACAAGAACACGTTCAATTTCAGAATCATCTAAGAGAGGCATTAGGCAATCTTAGGAGAAGTCCACACCTTATGTGTGCCCTTATTGTGAGTCGTTAGACTCAGGCCTATGTCTTCAGATTCGCTAGTTAATGGCTTGAACCCACAGCAGCAAGCCGCTGTAACACACCAAGGTTCGCCATTGCTCGTTGTCGCCGGTGCCGGGTCTGGCAAAACTCGAGTTTTAACTCGGCGAATTGCATACCTGCTTGGTCAACGTGGAGTTAATCCATATGAAGTTCTGGCAATTACTTTTACAAATAAAGCTGCAGCTGAAATGAAAGAGCGAGTCGCCGAACTTGTTGGCGATCGCGCAAGATCGATGTGGGTCTCAACATTTCACTCGGCTTGCGTTCGTATTCTTCGCCAAGAAGCAGCGAAGCTTGGCTATTCAAATTCTTTCACGATTTATGATTCATCAGATAGTTTGCGACTTATAACTTTAGTAATGAAAGATATGAATTTAGATATTAAGCGTTATGCGCCAAGAGCGGTTGCTGGACTTATCTCACAAGCAAAGAATGAGCTACAAGGGCCAGCAGATTTTGTTCAATCTTCAGATAACCAATTTAATGAAGTAGTTGCAGAAGTATTTGCGCATTACCAAAAGCGATTAGTTAGCGCTAATGCAATGGACTTTGATGATTTGATTTGCAGAACAGTTGAAATCTTGCAACGAAATCCAGAGAGTCGCCAGCGCTATCGATCACGCTTTAGACATGTTCTTGTAGATGAATATCAAGATACAAATCATGCGCAATATATGTTGATTAAAGAGTTGGTAGGCACTGAGGGCGAGGGAATTCCACTTGCCGAATTATGCGTAGTCGGCGATGCCGATCAATCAATCTACGCATTTCGTGGAGCAAATATTCGAAATATTTTGCAGTTTGAAGCTGACTATCCAAGTGCAAAAACAATTCTTCTTGAACAGAATTATCGATCCACTCAAAATATTCTTACCGCAGCGAATGCCGTAATTTCAAATAATGAGGGGCGCAAAGCGAAAAACCTCTGGTCCGAATCAGGTTCTGGTTCAAAGATCACCGGCTATGTTGCAGAGAGCGAACATGACGAGGCCAATAACATAGTTACAGAGATAGGAAGATTGCGCAGCGAGAACATTTCACAGCCCGGAGATGCTGCAATCTTCTATCGAACTAATGCGCAATCTCGAGTATTTGAAGAAGTCTTCCTGCGTTCGGCAATTCCCTACAAAGTTGTTGGTGGTGTTCGATTCTACGAACGCAAAGAGGTAAAGGATTTTCTGGCCTATTTAAGAGTTCTGGTTAATAGCGAAGATGAGATTTCATTACGAAGAATAATAAATACACCGAAGCGAGGTATCGGAGATCGGGCTTTAGATACCGTTGATTTATTTGCCCAAGATACTGGAATCTCATTCTGGAGCGCACTAAATCGAGCAGCAGAAGTCCCAAGTATTCCAACTCGATCAATATCTGCCATTAATGATTTTGTTCATTTGATTACTTCGTTAGCCGTTCTAGTTGAAGCAAAAACTAGGCCATCAGTAATTGCGCAAGCAGTTCTCGAGCAATCGGGATTACTCAATGAATTAGAGAAGAGCGATGATTTACAAGATGAAAGCCGGGTTGAAAACTTACAAGAATTAGTCTCTGTCGCAGTTGAATATGAAGAGGGCGAAGTAGAAGAAGGTGAAGAAATTTCCCTTCTTGGTTTCTTAGAAAATGTTTCTCTTGTCGCAGATTCAGATCAAATACCAGATGGCGAAGACCACGGTGGAGTTGTTACCTTGATGACGCTGCATACCGCAAAAGGATTGGAATTTCCGACAGTTTTCCTAACCGGCATGGAGGAAGGAATCTTTCCGCACTCTAGAACTTTAGGAGATCGGGAAGAGATTGAAGAAGAGCGCAGGCTGGCTTATGTTGGTTTAACCAGAGCGCGTGCCAGGTTATATGTTTCAAGATCTGAATATCGCAGCTCTTGGGGCGCTCCAACTTACAATCCACCATCACGTTTTCTTGCAGAAATTCCAGAAGATGTTATTGAATGGAACGAACATGCACCTGCACCATCTCGTTCCAGTATTTTAAAAACTTCACACTTCACTCCAGCGCCAAGAGCTACAGGTCGCAAAGCTTCAACAACCATGGTCCTAGTAAATGGAGATCGTGTGTCACATGACACATTTGGATTAGGGACAGTAGTTGCGGTTGTTGGAGAGGGAGATCGCGCGGAGGCCACGATTAATTTCGGCTCACTTGGCGAAAAACGGTTATTGCTTCGTTATGCGCCGGTAGAGAAGCTATAAATAACCACTAAGATTTCGGCTATTCGCAAGCACTTAAATTAAGTAATTAATTATGAATGGGGCAACTAGTGGATCTCTTTGAGTATCAAGCTAGAGATCTTTTCGAATCACACGGCGTTCCAGTTTTAGGTGGCGCTGTTGCGTTTACACCTGAAGAAGCTGAAACCGCTGCTGCATCAATGGGCGGACGTGTGGTCGTAAAAGCACAAGTAAAAGTTGGTGGCCGCGGAAAAGCTGGTGGCGTGAAGCTTGCTGAAAGCGCGAGTGATGCCCGGGAAAAAGCTGCAGCAATTCTTGGAATGGATATCAAGGGTCACACTGTTCATAAAGTAATGATCGCGCAAGCTGCGCCAATTGAAGCTGAATATTACTTAGCAATTTTATTGGATCGAGCAAACCGAAACTTTTTAGTGATGGCCTCAGTTGCCGGTGGAATGGAAATTGAAGAAGTCGCACACAAGACTCCAGAAAAATTAGCACGAATTGGTATTGATCCAAATATCGGAATCTCAAAAGAGAAGGCCCGAGAAATAGTTTTAGCTGGTCAGTTCCCAGCCGATGTTGTCGATCAAGTTATAGAAGTGCTTCTTAAATTATGGGCAGCATTTGTTGCAGAAGATGCAACTCTTATGGAGATCAATCCACTCGTAAAAACAAGTGATGGAAAAGTTGTTGCTCTAGATGGAAAAGTAACACTTGACGACAGCGCAGATTTTCGTCATCCTGGTCATGAAGCGCTAATTGATCATGCAGCTGCAAATCCATTAGAAGCGGCAGCAAAGGCAAAGAATCTAAATTATGTGAAATTAGATGGCCAAGTTGGAATTATTGGTAATGGCGCGGGCTTAGTAATGAGTACTCTCGATGTCGTTGCATATGCTGGTGAAAAGTTTGGTGTTAAGCCAGCAAACTTCTTAGATATTGGTGGCGGTGCTTCAGCGCAGGTTATGGCAGATGGTCTCGGAATCATTCTTGGCGACCCTGATGTAAAGAGCGTATTTGTTAATGTATTTGGTGGAATCACAGCATGTGATGCGGTTGCCAACGGAATTGTTCAGGCGCTATCAATGCTTGGAGCAGCAGCAACTAAACCAATCGTGGTTCGCCTAGATGGAAACAATGTAATTGAAGGTCGCCGCATTCTTAATGAAGCAGCTCACCCACTAATTCAACAGCTTGAAACTATGGATGGCGCAGCAGCACGCGCTGCAGAATTGGCGGCAAAGTAATGGCTATCTTTATAAACGAAAATACTAAAGTTCTAGTTCAAGGAATGACTGGATCTGAAGGAACTAAGCACACTGCAAGAATGATTAAGTCCGGAACTAAAATTGTCGGTGGCGTTACTCCAGGCAAAGGCGGACAGAGCGTCGAAATTGAAGGTGTAACACTTCCAGTTTTTAACAGCGTATCTGAAGCAGTTGCAGCTACTGGTGCAAATGCATCTGTTGTATTCGTTCCACCAAAGTTTGCTAAGGCAGCAGTAATTGATGCGATTGATGCGAAGTTGCCGCTAGTCGTTGTAATCACCGAAGGAATCCCAGTTCATGATTCAGCTGCTTTTTATGCTTATGCTGTTGAAAAAGGAACAACTCGTTTAGTTGGACCAAACTGCCCAGGACTAATAAGTCCAGGAAAATCAAATATTGGAATTATCCCAGCAGATATCACTGGCCCAGGTCGGATTGGTTTGGTATCAAAATCTGGAACTCTTACTTATCAAATGATGTATGAACTTCGTGACTTTGGTTTCAGCACTGCAGTTGGTATCGGTGGCGATCCAATTATTGGAACAACACACATCGATTGTTTACGCGCCTTTCAAGATGACCCAGATACTGATGCCATCGTGATGATTGGTGAAATTGGTGGCGACGCCGAAGAACGTGCAGCTGCATTTATCGGTGAATACGTAACTAAGCCAGTTGTTGGTTATGTTGCAGGCTTCACTGCGCCAGAAGGTAAAACTATGGGACATGCTGGTGCAATCGTTTCGGGTTCATCCGGAACTGCTGCTGCAAAGCAGAGCGCACTTGAGGCGGTTGGTGTGAAAGTAGGAAAGACTCCGAGTGAGACAGCGCAATTAATGCGCGATATCTTAAATAAAATTAAATAAGGAAGGTTAAGCAACTTGAGCCGCATCCTGCTGATAGCGTTTCAACAGGCGCTGCGCAGTGTGGCCTTAATCTTGCTTCCCTTAAGTTTTATTGCGCTCTTTGCTTGGTCTACAGCTGGAAGTGCAACCGGAAATACTTCAGATCCAATCCGAGCCGCGATTTGGATGTGGCTTGGAAGCCACTTAGTTCCATTTAAATTATCACTTGCATCTGGTTTTTCAAGTGGCGCACTTTCCTATCTGCCAATCGGTGCAGCGATTTTCCCCTGGCTTGCGATTAGAAGTGGATTCCGTCGAGCAAGTGAATTTTCAAATAACCCGCGGGGCGCAAGAACTTTCGTTATTTTTTTCTACACTGTTATTGCAACCATTGCAGCAGCCCTAAGCCAGAGTGAAAACATTAAGCCAAATATTATTTTAACCCCAATCTTTGTTCTCCTTTTAGGGCTAAGTGCAACAATAAATTATCAAACTAATTTCTTACACAGATTTAAATTCACTTTATATGCTTTTATGGCAGTTCTAGGCCTAGCAACTTTGACCATTGGAATCTCGCTAATTCTGCACTTTGAAATTGTGAAGTCACTAGCGATAGTTATTCAACCCGGAATTATGGGCGGAATCTTATTTACGATTCTGCAACTGCTTTATCTGCCGAATATTGCAATTGCTGGAATCTCATATTTCTTTGGTCTGGGCTTTTCGCTAGGGGCAGATACTTTAATCTCACCACTTACTATTGATTTAAATTCACTTCCCGCAATTCCGATTCTCGGCTCACTTCCAACCGCGGAACATCCGCTGCTCTTAATCACTTTGGTGATTCCAATATTAATTGTTTCGCTAAATCAGTTGAAGGTGTTCCGGGAATATCAAGAGTTTAGGGTTCGACAGAGCGAGATTCTTATCTGCGTAATTCCACTAATTGCTCTGCTCGCTCTCTATTCACATCTGGCTGGTGGCACGCTACTTACGCAGGATATGCGCCCAGTGGGATTAACTTGGTGGAAGCTTCCAGCACTCTTTGCGGCAATCCAGTTATTGACCTTAATTCTTGCGCTCTATCTCCCGAAGTTGATTAGATCAATCAAGTCACCGAAGGTTGAAATCTAGATGCGGGTAGTTCTATTGGCTTCGGGCAGTGGTTCTCTCGCACAATCAATAATTGATGCTCGTGAGTCTGGCAAACTTAAGATAGAGATTTTGGAATTGATTTCAGATAAAAAATCTCAAGCAATTGAACGCGCTAGCGCTGCAGGTATTTCTACAAAACATTTACCGATGTTGGAAGATCGATCTATTTGGGACAACCAAATATTCGAAACCGTAGAAAAGTTAAATCCCGACTTAGTTGTCAGCGTTGGCTTTATGCGAATTTTGGCTCCGTCATTCGTATCTAAGTTTCCAATAATAAATACTCATCCCGCACTCTTGCCAAAGTTTCCAGGAGCCCATGCAGTCCGCGACGCTTTGGCGGCAGGAGCCCAAGTAACAGGATCAACAGTGCATTGGGTAGATGCCGGAATCGATACTGGAGCGGTAATTGCGCAGAAAGAAGTTGAAGTTCTGCCACAAGATGATGAAATCAGCCTGCACGAGCGCATTAAGATTGTGGAACGAGAGCTCATAGTCGAGACCCTTCACGGTTTTACTGTTGATGGATTGCCAAGGCGGAACCAATGAATCGTAAGAAAGTAACGCGGGCACTTGTCAGT
>CANLTP010000038.1 GCA_947494085.1 Actinomycetota bacterium
ACAATAAAATTAAGTAAACTAACTTTCAATAAAAGTCTAATAATTTTTATTTATAAGTTTTAAATTAGGTCCTAGTAGCTCAGTGGATAGAGCAACCGCCTCCTAAGCGGTAGGTCGCAGGTTCAACTCCCGCCTAGGACACCAGAGAAACATTAATTATGAAAAACAACGGTTTTATCGCCAACGATAAAGATTCTATCTTCGGCGAAATCGCGAACTGCGCGCGATAAGACACGACGTTCAATATCGCGACCAGTTGCAATTAAATCTTCAGGTGTTGAGGCATGAGTTACATGCGCAACATCTTGATCAATAATTGGACCTTCATCTAAATCAGGTGTTACAAAGTGCGCAGTTGCACCGATGATCTTTACACCACGAGCATGTGCTTGGTGATAAGGCTTAGCACCTTTAAATCCTGGTAAGAACGAGTGATGAATGTTTATGATTCGGCCACTCATTTTTTGGCAGAATTCTTTGGTAAGAATCTGCATGTAACGAGCAAGGACAACAAGATCAATTTCAAGCTCTGTTACTAATTTAGAAATCTCAGCTTCCGCGTCGGCCTTAGCCAATTTGCTCTGGTCAATAAATTTAATTCCATGAGATTCAACTAGGGTTTTCAAATCACTGTGGTTGGAAACTACTGCTGGAATTTCGACTGGAAGTTCGCCAAGCTCTTGAAGGTAGAGCAGGTCGCGAAGACAGTGTGATTCTTTTGTAACAAGGATTAGCGCCTTCTTCTGCTTTGCAACAGAGCGAAGTGAAAGCTTTGGCTTAAATTGGCCGAGCCCATTCTCTAAAATTTCGCGAACCTTAGTTAACTCAATTTCACTCTCGAAGCGAGTGCGCATTACAAAATCTTGGGTTGTGGGATCTGTGAATTGTTGATTCTCAATTATGTTTCCTCGCGCAGCAAGAACCGCAGTGGTCATCGCATGCACGATGCCTGGTTGGTCCTTACATTGCAGGGTTACTATCAAATCCATTGCAGAAGTTTAATGGCTAATTGTGAATCTCTTTAACGCTTTCGGTGCCCACCAGTTACGTTCACCAAATAAGCGCATGAGCGCTGGAACAAGCAAGGCTCGAACTAAGGTCGCATCTAGAAGAATCGCAAAGGCGACACCAAATCCCATGGCCTTAATTGATGTAACACCGCTTGTCATAAAGATCGCAAAGACCACTGAAAGGATTACCGCTGCTGCAGTAATTATTCGGGCAGATTTTTGAAGTCCGAGAGCAACCGACTCAACATTTGAATGGCCGGCGTCATGCTCTTCTTTAATTCTAGAGAGAAGGAATACTTCGTAATCCATTGATAATCCAAATGCAACTACTGCAATCAGAATAACAATTGAGGTATCTATGGTTCCGGTATTCGTAAATGAACCAACAAGCCAAGTGAAATTATCACCAATAAAGATCCAGGTCATTGCGCCCAGGGTTGCAGATAATGAGAGCAAATTCAGGATTACGGCTTTGATCGGCAGAATTATTGAACCAGTAAACATAAACAATAGAATCAATGTTCCAATTGCAATCCAACCAAGTGCTAGTGGTAATTTCTGGGCTATACCAATCTGGCTATCAGCATAATCAGCTGCAACGCCACCAACTAAAGTTCCTTCTGGAACATCTAGTGTGCGAATTTCTGTAATCATTTTTTCTGCAGCAGGAGTGCGCGCACCCATGCTGTGAATTGCGGCGATTCGGACATCTGTTCCAACAGTTTCAGGCGCACCTATATTGATTACACCTGGAACATTTGCAAGATCACTTACAAAGTTATTTATGGCAACCATTTTTGATGTGCCATTTGGAACAATAATTTCAATTGGGTTTGCTTGTTCACCGGGGAATTTTTCTAAACCAACTTTTGCAGCAATAGCTGCCTTATCACTGGCAGGCAATACCCGAGTATCAACTTGCGAGAAGGCAATATCTTTAATTGGTGAAGCAATGGTTCCTAGAATTAAAAGTGATAGGAAAACAACAGCCACTGGTCGCTTCATTACAAAACGTGCGGTGTGTGCCCATCGGCCATCTTCCTTAGGAGTAATTGCACTCTTGCGCACTACGAATTTATCGATCTTGGTTCCAAGTAGTGCCAAGATTGCTGGTATTGGAATAAGTGCACCAAGAATTGCAATTGCTACGACTGCAACTCCACCATAACCAAATGACTTTAAGAACATTTGTGGAAAGAACATAAGGGATGCCAAGCTGATCATTACCGTGATGCCTGAGAAGAAAACAGTTCGACCAGCAGTTTCTACGGTCTGCGCAACTGCTTCTTCGACGCTCTTTCCGGAATGAAGTTCTTCCCGGAAGCGATTCACTATCAGTAGTGAGTAATCAATGCCTAGACCCATGCCCAAACCAGTTACTAAGTTCAAGGCAAAAATACTTACACCCGTAGCAAGGCTTATTAGATAGAGAATTAGGAAAGCCCCAAGAATTGCACTTACTGCAACAACAACTGGCATTGCAGATGCAATCAGGCCACCGAAGACAAAGAGAAGAAAGAGAAATGTAAGTGGGATTGAAATCGCTTCAGCAAACTTTAAATCACTTGAAATTCTTTCATTAATAGCATTGTTAAAAGTGGAGAAACCACCAACATAAATTCTTAGGTTTCCAACTTCGCCATCATATTTTTTCTGCAATTCTGCTGCTAATTTATCCAAACTAGTTAAATCTGCTTCAGTGCCATAGATAAAGAGGTAAGCGGCATTTCCATCTTCACTCACTAATTGTTTCGCGCCACCAGCGCTCCAATATGAAAGCGTGTTGGCAACGCCAGATCTAGCGCGTAGATCTGCTTCAATCGGTGCAACTTCGGCGGCAACTGCTGGATCTGCAACGCTCTTGCCAGCGTCAATAATGAAAATTATTGCTGGATCTTTTACTTTGAAAGTATCTGTTAGATATGTCGCAGCTTTTGAAGAATCACTATTGGGATCTGAATATCCGCCACCTTCAAGTCGGGCAAATACAAGTGAACCGATTACACCTGCTGCGATAGTGGCAACAATAAATCCTGCCAATACACCTTTACGGCGTCTGAATAATGTGCGACCCAACTTCTCAAACATGACTTCTATTCTCTCTATTAGTTGATTTGATGATTAGTATTTACTTATGAGTGATCCGAAAATCTTGCCAAAAATAACACAAGATGAAATTGATCCCCGCGAAGATGATGATTCAAAACGTGATGCTGAAATTGAGGGCGATCGTCCACCCCATCACGGCTAATCATTTTTTGGGGCCGGTGGTGGTGTCGGTGCCGCTGGAGTTGTTGTTGGCTTAGAAGTTCTTGAATCAGTTTTATAGAAACCAGAACCTTTAAAAACTACTCCGACATTCGAATAAACCTTCTGCACTTCGCCTTTGCATTCTGGGCATTCGGTTAGAGCTTCATCGTTAAATGATTGAAATGCCTCGAATTGGTGGCCGCACTTGGTGCAGGCATATTCATATGTAGGCATGGTGAGTATTGTAAAGAAGTGAGAGAATTACATCTAATCGGGAATCAATTTGAGAGGAAATCATGAAGGTCGGCAGAGTATTTCGAAGCACATTCTCAGGAACAATTGTTCTCCTTTCAATCTTTGCAGCCCCCGCCTTCGCTAACAGCATCACCGCTTCTGTGCCACAAGCCGGATCAGTTCTCACAACTTCTCCAAATTCGATTGCAATTTCAACTGCTGCCGCGCTTTCTGAACAAGGAAGTTTAATTGTTGTTAATAATCCAAATGGTGTTGCAGTCGATGACGGTTCAATAACAGTTAATGGCAATACTGCTGAAGTAGGTTTAACTGAATTAGTTACGACCGGTGTCTACACCGTGAACTACACGCTTCTTTCAGATACCGATGACCCACTTACTGGTTCATATACATTTTTGTTTAATGCGCCATCAAGCCTTGGAAGTCCAACACCAGCACCAACCCAAACATCGGCAGAAGCAACTGTAGAAAATCAGAATTTGAATAATGGATCAAATGCATTTGTTTACACGCTATTGGTAATCGCGGCTTTTGTTTTTATATTTTTGGTTTGGTATGCAAAACAAACATTTGGCGGAGTAAAACGCTCACCTAAAACTAAGCGCAAATAACCGAATTTAAGTTATGCAATTTTCCACCGATACCCATATTCCAGATGTATCGGGAACGCTTAATTTAATAACGCCGCTGGTCAAAGATCTACAAATACTTTCAGCTACAACACTAATCGGTTTACTTATTGCCATTGCCTTCTTTATCCGGGAAGAACACTCGAAGCTATTACCTGAAGGTATTCGCATTCGTAATCTTGCAATAATTCCGGCAGCTGCTTGGCTTTTATCTAGTCTCGGTGTTTTATTTGTTGAGTTAGCAAATTTGCTAGCCATCCCAATTTCAGAGTCCTTTGATTTAGTTGTAATCAGATCTTTTGTAACTCAAACTGCCCTTGGAAAAAGTTTTGGAATCAACATCGCAGCAGCTGCGATTGTCTTGCTATTTCTTCCCAGAATTTCGAAAACTACAGGTTCATTTTTCATTCTCGGAATAACTTTCATTGGTGTTCTTGCACCTGTCTTCCAGAGCCATTCAAGTAGTTCCGGAAATCACGGATTAGCAATTGGATCGCTATTGATTCACGTAATTGGAATCTCGCTCTGGGTCGGGGGAATTATTGCTTTGATCTTGATAAGTAAAGCAGAGCGAGCAATTGCAATCCCAAGATTTAGCACGTTGGCGCTCTGGGCAGCAATTGCGGTTTGTTTGAGCGGAGCTATTAATGCCTGGACTCGATTAAATTTTCGAGATGCCTGGAATTCACAATATGGAAATTTAGTTATCTACAAGATTATCTTGAGTGCAATTCTTATCTTTATCGGTGCTACCCACCGAAAATATATTATTAAGAAATTAGAAGGCTCCAGGCAGGTTTACCAACTTTTAATCGTTGAAATCCTTGTAATGGTTACAGCTATTAGCGCTGGTGCTTGGCTCTCTACAACTGCGCCACCTGTTCCGGCAAGCCCGAGAGATATTGGCATTGCCGAAACAATTGCGGGAAGCCCAATGCTTCCTGCTCCGACTTTCAAAAATATTCTGTGGACTTATGTTCCAGATGCAGCATTCATGGGAATTTTGATTCTCATTACCGCGCTATATATAAGAGGAGTAGTAATTCTTGCAAAGCGTGGAGATAAGTGGCCGATCGGGCGAACCATTTCATTTGCACTTGCAGTTGCGGCGACAGATTTTGCAACTAGTGGCGGGCTTGGTGCATATGCGCATTTTGCTTTCTCGTATCACATGGTTGCTCACATGATTCTGGGAATGGTTGCGCCAATCGGATTTGTTCTGAGTGCGCCGATAACGCTAGCGCTTCGCACGCTTCCAATCGGGCGAACTCCAGATGAACGCGGTATTCGTGGAAATTTAATTGCGCTACTGCATTCAAAGTATTTTAGAGTTATTTCAAACCCAGTTGTAGCGCTAGCAATTTTTGATGGCTCACTCTTCTTGCTCTATATGACACCGCTCTTCGGCGATTTAATGCAGAGCCACCAAGGACATCTATTTATGAATATCCATTTCCTACTCGCTGGAACTCTCTTCTTCCATGTAATCGTAGGAATTGATCCCTCACCAAAGCGTGTTCCTTACATTGTTCGAATAATTATTTTATTTGCTGCAATGAGTATTCATGCGTTTTTCTCAATTGCTTTGTTATCAGCCACAACACTTCTAGATGGTGGCTACTTCCTTAGCTTAGAGCGACCTTGGTCGACAGATTTGTTAGCGGACCAAAGTGCAGGTGGAGCTGTTGGATGGGCAATGGGAGAAATCCCAATCCTGATTGCGTTGATTGCAACATTCATTCAATGGGTGCGCGATGACAAAAAGGAGACCAGACGGATTGACCGGGCTGAAGATCGTGCAGCGGCCATGGGCGAAGATGACGACTTAGCAAAATACAATAAATATCTGGCTGGTTTATCTCGATTAGACGAAACCAAAGAAAGTTGAGTTAATTAACCCATGGAAGCGCTAATCGATGAAGAATATGAAGCACTGCGAGAAAGCGTGCGTGCACTTGCAACTAAAAAAATTGCACCATTTGCAAAAGCTGTTGATGAGGAATCGCGTTTTCCGCAAGAGGCATATGAAGCTTTGCAATCTGCAGATCTAGCGGCAGCGCATGTTGATTCAAAATATGGTGGCCAAGGAGCAGATGCTCTCGCAACGGTAATAATTATTGAAGAAGTTGCCAGAGTTTGTGGATCTTCATCGCTGATTCCAGCCGTAAACAAATTAGGTTCACTCCCAATAATTCTTGCGGGAAGCGATGATTTAAAAGAGAAGTATTTAACTCAGCTTGCAAAGGGCAAAGGTTTCTCATATTGCCTCTCCGAATCTGAAGCCGGATCCGATGCTGCTGCAATGAAAACCAAAGCCGTAAAAAACGGTGATGATTGGGTAATTAGCGGAAGTAAAAAGTGGATTTCAAATGCTGGGTTCTCTGATTTTTATACCGTGTTGGCACAGACTGATTCAACTCTTGGAGCGAAAGGCATTACCGCTTTCGTAATCGAAAAGAGTGATTCTGGAGTTTCATTTGGAGCTCATGAAAAGAAGATGGGTTTTCGTGGTTCACCAACTCGAGAAGTTTATTTTGATGATGTAAAAATCTCTGACGACCGACGATTAGGCCAAATAGGTTCTGGTTTTGCACTTGCGATGCAGACACTGGATCACACCAGAATTACGATTGCAGCCCAAGCACTTGGAATTGCGCAAGGTGCATTTGAAGTAGCAACCAAGTATTCACATGAACGTAAGCAATTCGGCAAAGAGATTTTCGATTTTCAAGGTGTTCAATTTATGTTGGCTGATATGGCCATGAATATTGCCGCCGCTAGATCACTGACATATGCCGCTGCGGTAAAGAGTGAACGTGGTGAAAAGGATTTAACCTTCTTCTCGGCTGCAGCAAAGTGCTTTGCAACTGATGTTGCAATGAAAGTTACAACTGATGCGGTTCAAGTATTAGGTGGATATGGTTACGTTTCAGATTATCCGGTAGAGCGAATGATGCGCGATGCGAAATTAACCCAGATTTATGAGGGAACAAATCAGGTGCAGCGAGTTGTTATGGCGCGCCACCTTGATGAACTTAATTAGAGAATCGAACGATTAAATCTGGCGTTGCCACAGCGCTTAATTTAATGTCGTGCGCTTCAACTGGAACTGGTTCGACTGTAAGTTCGCCCGAATAGATAAGACCAATTCGCCAAGCTGAAATATTGGCAAGTGCGCGATCATAAGACCCACCACCTTGGCCTAACCGATGTCCTTCGCGAGTAGCGTGCAAAGTCGGAACAATCACAATATCTATTTCATCACTTTCAATTGCTTCACCAATTGGTTCAAGAATCTTTCCAGCTTTGGTGAGCTTTGATTGATCACCGTTCCAAACAACCCATTCAAGGTTCTTATCCTTCAACATCCTTGGCAAGACCAATTTCTTATGATTTCTAAGTATTTCCTCATTTAATTCTTTTGTTGCAGGTTCATCGCCATTTGAGATGTAACTCGCAATTGTTTTTGCGCTTTGAAACTCCTCAGATTTAATTATGTGCGTCCATGACTCAGTTAAGTCCCGGAGCGAACGTTCAGCACGAAATCGCTTTCGAAGTTCCTGCTTTTTAGAATTCGTTATATCCACGGAAATACTCTATTTAAGAAGTAAGGTTT
>CANLTP010000039.1 GCA_947494085.1 Actinomycetota bacterium
TTGCTGTACTTGTTCACCGCTTGGCCATTCTGGCGTTCCTTTTGGATATCGATAATCACTCAACGCATATGTGCTGCGAACATTCTGAGTTCCAAGACCTGGGTATCTGCGTGAAGCAGACCAAACACCACCAACATCAGATTCTTTCTCAAAGATATGAACTTCATGGCCGAATTCTGCTAAAACTTTCGCCGACGAGATTCCGGCAAAACCGGCTCCTACGATTCCAATTTTCATCCAATAAACCCCAATCTCCCCAGCAACGCCGGGATCATTAGTAAGTGAGATTAGGAATTAACTGATGAATTACTTATCCAGAGCGCGCGAGGGATATCCAATTCACGCTCTCCTTTATTTTGGGCCGATGGCTTCAGCCACAATTTCTGCGCTGATACCAACAAGTGGAAGTCCACCCCCAGGATGGGCTGAGCCACCAACACAATACAAGTTCTTTAGGGGAGAAGTATTTTTAGCCCGCATAAAAGCTGAGCGCGCGCCGTTGCTTGAAGTTCCATAAATAGATCCACCTGGTGCACCAACGCTATTTTCTAAGTCGGCAGGTGTCTCAAACTCCATAACTTCTAAACGTTCGGAAACTCGCAAACCAAGTTGATCTAACTTTGCAATTATCTTTGCAACATAAAGTGAAGAACCCTTGTTCCAATCCCAACCAGAACCTGGTTCATGTCTTGGTGCGTTAATTAGAATTGACCAAGCTTCTAGATTCTCGCCCTTAACCATCTTTGGATCAGCCGGCACGCAAATATAAATAGTTGGATCATTCACGGGGTTCTTCTTCTCAAAGATGTCATCAAATTCGGCATCGTAATCCTCGGGAAAGTAGATTGAATGATGAGGCATTTTTGGAGCTGGTCCAGATAATTTGTTGTTGTTAAGCCCAAGCAGAAGTGAGAAACCAGCTAGTGATTTTGTGGACCCAGCGAGTTTCTTTCGCTCTGATTTAACTACTTGCAAATCAGCAGAGAGCAATTTGTTATAAACGATTTCGGCATCAGCATTAGCAACTACGAAATCTGCTCTATGGGTTTGATTTCCCACAGTTACCCCAGTTGCTATTTTAGAATCATGCTCAATCTTTGTTACTGGTGAATTAAGTTCGAACTTAACGCCTAATTCGCGGCAACGAGTTTCAAGGGCAACTGCAAGCTGGCCAATTCCGCCTTTTATATGCCAGGCGCCAAAAGAAGATTCAACGAAAGCGATTGTTAGTAAAACTGCTGGGACTTTGCGTGGATCAGATCCCGAGTATGTGGCATATCGATCAACTATCTTCGATAGGTATGGGTTCTTTGTGTATTGGCCTGTTAATTTTCTAAGCGATAACAGCGGAGCAATAACTCGTAGGTCTGCTAAGAGCCCCTTTTTGGCAATCAAACTTCCAATTGATTTTAATTCGGATTCAACAAATGGAGTTCTAGATGCGTCCCACATATGTTCAGCGCGTTGCATCAAGTTATGCCATTCATCGCCCGCTGCTTTTCCTAAAACTGATTCGATTGAGTCGCAAATTCCTTTAAGTGAAAGATTTGGGAAAGTTATCTTTGTCTTGTCAGCAAAGTTGTATTCAAATGCAGGGTCGACAGGTTCAATTTCCAGTATGTGTTCAATGCGTTTCCCGGTCTTTAAAAAGAGATCTCGGTATACGGCTGGCAAGGTTAGAAGGGAAGGCCCGGTATCAAATGCATAATCACCGATCCATTTTGTGCGGCATTTACCACCCGTGCGATCACTGCTTTCAAAGATTGTTACATCATGTCCGGTCTTGGCCAACCTTGCAGCAGCAGCCATGCCACCGATTCCAGCACCAATAACAATTACTTTCGACATTTATTAGATCGCCCGCCCTCGCCATTGCAAGGTTCCACGAGATTTGCGAATCGAAGATAGAACAATCAAATAAAGCAAAATCAGAATTGCTATTGGATGTAAGAAGGCATAGGCCGGATTAGATCTAGTTTTGATTGCGGCTAGAACACGTGAAAGAAAAATAAATGAAGCAGGTGCACCTATTCCTAAGTATGGCGATACCCCAGTGAAATAGAGAAGAAAGATTGCTATCAGAGTTCCAAATTGACCACCGAAAGCTTTCCAAAGTGATTTGGTATAGCCATCGATTAACTGCGAATTACTTTTATACATCCGACAACTTGCAACCGAACTTGCCTCTGCAACTCCGCCTTTGAATCCATGACTAATTAAAAGTCGGGCAAGTTCCAGGTCATCTAACACTTCACCTGGAATCGCAGAATGTCCACCAGATTTCTCGTAAGCACTTCGCTTAACTATGAAGAACTGACCGTTTGCAATAGTCATTGAACGATTTGGAAACTTCTCTGCAATACGGAGTGGAACACTTGCAAGCCAGGACCATTGGAGAAGAGGCTGAATCAACTTCTCAAGAAATGAACCAGCAATCTGTTTTGGATATGGTGAAATGAAATCCCAGCCAAACTTATTCATCTTTGTTATGGCAGATGCGATTGCATAAGGATGAAGACGAACATCGGCATCGATAAACACTAAATACTTTCCAGATCCACTCTGTGCAAGATTGTGACAGGCCCAAACTTTGCCGAGCCAGCCAGCGGGAGGCTCTGTTCCGGTTAACTTTTCAACTTTGAATTCGCTAATTAGCCGAGCTGTTGAATCAGTTGACCCATCATCTAGAACAAAAACTCGGCTTGAATCTA
Source organism: Actinomycetota bacterium (assembly GCA_947494085.1). Next base: position 2,712 of record CANLTP010000039.1, read on the forward strand.
GTAACTCACTGTTCATTACAGATTTAAGGCAACCTTCGACATTTTCTTCTTCATTGCGCATTGGGATCAAAACATCAATAGTTTCACTAACGCTTGTGGCGCCTTTCAATCCAACGACCCGCATATTAACTACATTCACGACGGTAATGATTAGCGCGATCGCGCAGAGCCAGAATTCAATCATTTACTTAAGTAAGTCAGGCTTGCCAAAAGAGATTACAAAGAGATATGGCGTAATCCAAATTGCGAATGCTAGGCCGGCAAAGATCGCAACTCCAGGACGATCGAAGAAGAAGAGATTTCCAACAACGTAAGAGAAGAGAGTCCATGCTAAAAACAAATCTGGAATAGTTGAATTTACTCCGACTTTGCGTCGCTCTTTTGGCAATATTAAATTCAAAAGTGCCATCAGACCCATTCCCGCAAACAACCAACCAGCTGTATTTGAAAGTGGAATCTCTGGTTGGAATGGAACATGTGGTCCGACTACTTCCCACTCCCACTTACCAACTGCGACCATTTGCGGATCCAAGAAGAGATCCCAAACCATTAGGCCAGCGCCGCCATATAAAAATGCCCAACTAGGAATAGTTTTTCTGGCAGCTATTAAAACTGGATGCGCCATCATTATCCAAGCCAGCGGAACAATCATTGGAACGCCCGCAATTTTAAATCCAAGAGAATCATCGTAGGCATAAGTTCCAAAGGGCCAGCCAGTTTTGCTTCCCAAAATTTCGACCAATAGCGAGAAGATAAATGTTGTGCTCCCAAAAAGTGCAAAGTATTTAAATCCGTATGATAAAAAAGAATGAACAAGCATCAAGAGGGCACCCGAAATAACAAAGAAGATCGTTACATAGCGCAGCGCATCTCCTGAAACGAGGGGATAGGCAATCTGAAATGAAATTGTGAAAGCAAAAAGAAGGATCAAGCCCATACTCTGATTCGCGGAAATTCCACGGCGCCGATTATTTCTCGGACGGTATTGGCGAATCGACATAGGCTAATTCTGCCTTAAGTCTGGCTAGAAGCCACCATGTTCTTCGATGATGGCAAAGCGTGCGAAGAGTTCTTCGGCATACCAATCTAGATCTTTGGTTGCTTGGATCGCTGCAATATGCGCAGGTCCTTGATATGCAAAAGTTCTAAGCGCCGCCCCAGATTCCCATCTGGAAAAAGTGCCCTGAAGTCCAATAGGTGCTTCGCCAATTCCAATCGCACTAAGCAACCCCGGTGACGATTTCAAACTTACGGTAACTGGCGGAACTGCGTGCCAAAACTTAGAGTTCATCGACCACTTGATTCGAGCACGAGTAATTGCAGCTACCGGTCCTTGCCAATTAGAAATCTGATTTTCGCTAAATGGTTCGCGCTTTGACCACATTCCATGCGATGCAATTGGCTGCAAGACTGCTCGATATTCTGCTGTGGAAATTTTTCGCCAACTTGATATCAGGGTTGATGAGTCAAAAGAATCTACTTCGCTTGCATCAATTACTACTAAGAGCCCCCAACGTTTGGCATCAGCATCTTTTGGCGTAAAAGTTTCACCTTTGCCAGAACCTAATGACTTGAAGAAAGTTACTTTCTTATTTCGTTTAAGGGTTATTCGATCGAGCGCCATATGCAGTATCGCAACGGGCAGAGAACGCAAGTTGATCTTCCAGAAATAAACTAAAACAATCATTAATCAGCACCAACAACCATTGGTTTAGCGCCAGTGCATTTAATAAGTTCGGCATAAGTTGTTGGATAAACTGAATGCGGATGGCCAGCGGCAGCCCAGACAACTTCATAATCGTTTAGCGCTTCATCAATCAAAATAGTTGCAGGATTTACCCAGCCAACAGGGGATACGCCACCAATTGAAAAGCCTGATTTCTCTTTAACGTAATCAGCATCTACCCGATGCAATTTAGCAATACCCAACTTTTCAGCGACCAACTTGGTATCAACGCGATGTCGCCCACTTGTGATTACGAGCAATGGGGATTCGTCATCTAGTTTGAAGACAATTGATGACGCCACTTGGCCAACCAAGATACCGAGAGCATCTGCAGCCTCTTGGGCAGTGCGGGCGCTGTCAGTGAGAACATGGACTTCACCGTTAACGCCAAGTTCCTTTAATTTCGCAGAGACTCGCTGAACTGAAGGATTTTGGAGAACGTTTTCCATAGCCTTACTTTAGATGAAGTTAGATTATTTCTTTGAGTAGATCTTCCACTCGCTTCTTAATTTCATCTCTAATCACACGGACCGGCTCAATTCCTTGCCCAGCTGGATCCTCTAGAACCCAATCCTCATATCGCTTGCCTGGGAAGAACGGACAAGTATCACCGCAGCCCATTGTTATAACCACATCAGATTGTTGAACGGCTTCGGTTGTAAGAACTTTAGGAACGTTATTTGCAATATCAATTCCAACTTCAGCCATTGCTTCAACTGCTATTGGATTTATCGAATCTTTTGGCGCAGAACCTGCGGAAAGAACTTCAACTTTTCCGCCAGAGAGTGCTGTCATAAATCCGGCGGCCATCTGAGAACGACCAGCGTTGTGAACACAAACAAATAGGACTGAAGGCATGTCGAAATGATAGTAGGGATAGTGGGGTGCTTTCGCTAAGATTCCAAAGTGATTAAGGGCATATCGATCCCAAGAATGGTTACTAATTCCGCCATTCTCTTCGGGTTCGCGCTTGTTTCACATGTAATTGCAGGGGGAAGCTTTACCGCCATTAGCCAATTGTTTGCGATGGGGTTTTTAATTGTTTGCATACTGTTAATTTTGGGTCGCAGTGTTTTATCTGGCCCGCGCCTTGCACTAATTGTTTTGATCGTACAAAGTGCTACTCACTTTGTCTTAGGTGAGATGAGCGGCGGCAGTTTTGCAATGTCAGCTAGCCACATTTTGGGCGGGCTAATTTCATTTGTATTGCTAACTAGGTCGGATGAGTTCTGGTTTGCACTTCGTAATTTAGTTTTGATTATCCTTCGCCCATTTACTTTTGTAATTGCGCAATTCAAAGTTCGAGAATTCTTAGTTAGATATCGAGATTTAGAGTGCTGGTGTTCAGCACTTCTAACTTCAAGCCGTGGTCTACGAGCGCCACCAGCACTTTCAAAAAATGGAATTTTCGCCTGACATGGAACATATTCACGAAAATTTCTTTCAGCACCATCTCACGCATATTTTGTTATTCGCTGCGGCATTGGCCGTTATCGGAATCTGGTGGTATTTCATTAAACGAATGCCATAACTAAATATATTTCTCATTATCGAAAGGTTTTAAATGAAAAAGAAAGTTATAGCGGTTTCGGCTGCGCTTGCACTAGGACTGGGCTTTGTCTCACCAGCGCAAGCACATGTTGGAACTCAAATGCGAGGAAACTCTCTTGTCGCAGGCACATCCAGCCGGGTTTATCTAAGCCTTGGCCATGGTTGCAGCTACAAGGAAGTTCAATATGCAACGCATATATTCTCAGTTGAAGTTCCTGCTGCAGCTGGAAAACCAACGCCAGAATTCCAGCAGGGATTCAAAGCGAAGGTTGTTGCATCTAAAGAAGTTGATGCTGCAAATGTGCCGGCTTTTTACACAGTAACTTGGACAGCTAAGTCATCTAGTTGGGATATCGATCCTTACACGTTCTATGACTTCGGCCTAAAAGTTAAGTGGGACAAGAGTCCACAGAAGATTGCGTTCAAGACAACACAGCAATGTTCTGCTTATGACACAACAACTAGATCTCGCAAGGCGCTCTACTTGAAGTGGCATATAACTGATGGATCAACCATGGCCGCTACTGCGGACACTGAATTTGGACCAGCTCCAACCATCACAACGGTAGCCGGCTAGTAGCTAAATTGAAGAAACTAGTTAGCGCATTTCTTGCATTTGGGGTCGCCATAACGGCGGCTCCAAGTGCAGGCGCGCATGCTTCATACTCAGATTCAAATCCAAAGGCTGGCTCAACTCTTTCAAAATTACCAAAACTTGTCTGGGTGGAATTTGATGGAAATCTAATAACCATCGCAGACAAGCAGACCAACTTCTTGACTGTTAAAAACAGCAAAGGCAGAGAACTTAGCGATGGCAAACCTTTTGTCGGTGGTGCCAGAGTTAGCGTGAACATTAAAGATCGCAGTGCTGCCGGAAAGATTAAAGTTTCCTGGCGCGTAGTTTCTGAAGATGGGCACCCGGTCTCTTCGTCCCTAACTTTTACGGTTAAGAAATAAACCAGGTTTCCACAACCGAAAACATTGCAATAGCGAAGAGCAGGTAAGCAAAGGATTTACGAAGTATCGCTGTTGGAACTTTTGAGCTGTGGTGTGAGCCAAAGATTGAAATAATTATTGCTGAGATCGAGATTATGACTGGAATCTTCCAATCGATTTCACTCCATGAGCTTTGGCGCCCAATTAAAGCGGTTAGACAGTTGATAGCAATAATGAAGAGCGAGGTTCCAGCCGCTTTAATTTGTGGGGTATGAAAAAAGATTACGAGAATTGGAATTGCAAGAAAGCCACCGCCGATGCCAAAGATTCCGGTCATTGAGCCGATCACCAAAGAGAGCGGAACTAAGGCGATCATTGGAATTTTCTTCTCGCTTCGTTCTGATATAGGCGCACGAAGCATTGAAAGCCCAGCTAAAATCAAAATGATTGAGAAGCCAGTGATAATAAAAGCATCGGAGAGGTGCCTTGCAACAATCGCGCCACCAAGGTTTGTGATTAAACCGAGCGACCAAATGGAAAGTGCGATTTTTATCTGAACATCGCCAGCTTTTATCTTGGGGACTAAGCCAAATGCGGCGGCAAGGAACACAACTAAGAGCGCGGCAGTGGTTGCGTGAACTGGCGTGAAGTTAAATGCGTAGAGAAGGATTGGAACTGTGAGCATGGCCCCGCCAGCGCCAATAAAGCCAAGGACTGCGCCGATAAACACACCTGCGATGAGGGCGAGCGCGATATCCATATGCCCAATGGTGCCACCTGAGGGAGAAAGCCAG
>CANLTP010000040.1 GCA_947494085.1 Actinomycetota bacterium
CGTCTACAAAAAATCCTTGCCGACGCCGGTATCGCAAGTAGAAGAGCAAGCGAGCAGATGATTCTCGATGGCAGAGTCAGCGTTGATGGTTCACAGATTTTTGAGTTGGGCAGCAAATTTGACCCGGAAATCTCTAAAGTTGAAGTAGATGGTGAAGCAATTAAGCTCAATAAGACTAAAACTTACCTCGCATTTTATAAACCTAGAGGCGTAATTTCCACCATGTCAGACCCTGACGGACGTGCCAATTTGGGAGATTTCTTCGAAAGCAGGAATGAACGACTCTTCCACGTGGGACGCCTGGACAAGGAGAGTGAGGGCTTGATCCTGCTCACGAATGATGGTTCTTTCACCCATAGAGCCACTCATCCAAGTTACGGAATGAACAAGAAGTATCTTTTAGAGATAGAGGGGCAGTTCCTAAAGGAACATATTGACCAATTATTGAAGGGGGTTGTTCTCGAGGATGGGATGGCTCGAGCTCTGGAAGTAAAGGTTGTTCGCGAGGTCAATCCTAAACATCACTGGGTTGAAGTGTCGATCCATGAAGGCAGATTCCATATCATCCGCCGGATGTTCGAATTCTTGGAGCTAGAGGTTCTTCGCTTGATTCGAACTGACTTTGGCCCGATCTCGATTGGGGAGACCAAGGAAGGGCGTTGGCGCACATTGAATTCGGTGGAATTAGAAAACCTATATAAGGTTTTAAAGTTAAATGGATAAATAGAAATCCGTAATAAAGATATATCTATTTAACTGTATTAACTATGTTCTAAGAATACCGATTTATCAACAAATATACGCTCACTTCTGTCTATTGTTATAAATATATCGATATTTACTGCAATCCGGATCAATGAGCCAAAAAAATATCGATATTTGATTGCAGATATAAATCGACTTATAACTTAACATCTTAATAGGCTTAAACCTTTCCCCTGGAAAGATAGCGCAGGGTAGAATCTCCCAATGAAATCGGTTAGAGCTTTTCGAGGCGCCACCCAGTTATCAGCGGACACAAAAGCTGAGATGCGGGAAGCGGTAGTCGAACTGCTTCAGGAGGTCTTGAAGGCAAACTCCATCTCTAACGATGACTTGATTTCAATCCTATTTACCGCCACTCCAGATCTTCAGAGTGATTTCCCGGCCGCAGGAGTCCGAGAACTCGGTTTGGTGGACTTGCCTCTGATTTGCGCTCAGGAGTTGGACGTTAAGGGCTCGCTGCCTCGGACGATTCGTCTACTGGTTCATGCGAATTCTTCACTTACTAGAAGCGAAGTTACCCATAAATATCTGCGGGGAGCTGTAGTTCTGAGACCAGATTTGGCCGCGAAAGCCGATAAAACGGGCATTGATTTAAAGATTGACGGAGAAAAGTGACCCTGAAAGGACCAATAAAAATTATTGGTTGCGGCTTGATCGGGACATCTATCGCATTACGCCTTAAAGAGGATGGGCTAGAGCTCATTCTTGCTGATAGCAATAAAAAGAATTTGGATTTGGCCTCTGATTTGTTGGGAGCCAAGGGAGTTTCTGCTAATCCGGCACTCATTCTGATTGCGGTTCCACCTGAACAAGTTTTTGAAGTTGCCAAGAATGAATTTGCAAAACATCCCAAGGCAACATTTATAGATGTTAGTGGTATCAAGTCTAAACTCATGAATGACGTTGCAAGTTTTCCGGAGTTAGCTCAGAATTATGTTTCAGTACACCCGATGGCTGGGCGCGAAACCTCAGGTCCACAGAGCGCTAGATCGGATCTCTTTAAATCGCGAGCTTGGATTATCTCCAAATCAGCGAAGTCGAGTTCTGAATCGGTAGCCGTTGCTCGTGAACTCGGGTTGCTACTGGGTTCAACAATTTACGAACTCGATGCAGACACACATGATTCAGTCATTGCCTCGATTTCTCATTTGCCGCAGATTTTGAGTTCGGCTCTGGGCGGCAGTCTTTCCGGGGTTGGGGCTGATGAACTTAATCTGGCTGGTCAAGGTCTTAGGGATGTCTCAAGGCTTGCAGATTCAGATCCTGAGTTATGGAGTGGCCTACTAATTGGAAACTCTAGGGAGATCTTGCCAAAAATCAGTGAAGTTATAAATCGACTTTCTAGCCTTGCAACAGCGCTAGAAAAGAATGATCAAAGTTCTGTTATCGAATTTTTGGCCGAAGGACGCGAGGGCAGAAACCGAATTCCGGGGAAGCATGGTCTTGCTAAACGCGATTACACATATTTGCCAATCGTGATTGACGATAAGCCCGGAGGTCTTGCGCGAATATTTAATGAATGCGCAGAAATAGATGTCAATATTGAAGATTTGAGTATGGAACATAGCCCAGGGCAGGCAGTAGGTCTTATTACTCTCGCTTTGACTTCAGATGATGCTAATAAATTGCAAAAACATTTAGTTTCTAAGGGTTGGTTAGCGCACGCTCCGCGTAAAGGTTGATTTTTTGCTACTAAGTTTTTAGAGTGATGTTAAGGCAGTAAGGTTCGGGTATGGCCGGAATAGTTGTAGCAATTGACGGTCCCAGTGGATCTGGTAAATCAAGTACATCTAAAGCTATCGCAATCCGTGCGAATTGGAATTATTTAGATACTGGCGCGCTTTATCGCGCAGCAACTTGGATTGCACTCAACAAAGGTGTCTCTGAAGGTTGGGAAATTATTTCCGCAATCAAGGAGCAACCAATTGTTTTTTCAAGTGACCCTAAGAATCCAAAGATATTTTGCGGGGATGTTGATGTAACAGATGAGATCCGTGGAGTAAGAGTCACAGACAATGTCAGCCGGATAAGTCAAATAGGTGAACTTCGCTCTTATCTTGTTGATATGCAGCAGACAATTATTTCTAAGAGTGAAAACGGCATTGTGGTTGAAGGCCGAGATATTGGAACAGTTGTCGCTCCAGATGCCGATTTGAAAGTATTTCTTTATGCTGATTTGCAGGCCCGAACACTTCGCCGTGAGAGCGAAGAGATAAAAGCCGATAAGCCAACTGATATTGCGCAATCGCTAAGTAGTAGAGACCATTTAGATTCAACGAGAAAGATATCGCCACTACGTCCCGCTGAAGACGCGCTAGAGCTCGATTCCACCGAACTCGATCTCGATGAAGTTGTGGATTTGATTTGGGAATGGCTTACTCGAAAAAGTTTATTGGGATTGCCTAAGGTCGCCGTGATTGGTCGACCAAACGTTGGTAAATCCACATTGGTAAATCGAATTATCGGAAGACGTGAAGCGATTGTTGAAGATACGCCGGGCGTGACACGTGATCGTGTTAAATATGAAGCTGAGTGGAATGGTCGCCGTTTTATCATGATTGACACCGGTGGCTGGGAAGTTGCACCAGAAGGAATCTCCGAGAAGATAACAGCTGGTTCCGAAGCAGCAATTGCGGAAGCCGATATTGTTTTATTTGTAATTGACGCGCAAGTTGGTGCACTTGATGAGGATCAATCCCTTGTGAATTTGCTCCGCAAGTCAAAGAAGAAAGTTATCGTTGCTGCAAACAAGGTTGATGGAACTACTGAAGAAACTGAAGCCCACGCACTTTGGAATTTAGGATTTGGGGAACCACGATTTGTTTCCGCGCTACATGGAAGAGGAAGCGGAGATTTACTCGATTACTTAGTAAAAGAGCTACCTGAAATTGGATCAGAGAAGGCTGATGATGGATATCGTCGGATTGCTTTAGTTGGCAGACCTAATGTTGGGAAATCTAGTCTCTTAAATATTCTTGCTGGAGAATCTCGCGTGATCGTTGATGATGCGGCCGGAACTACTCGAGATCCGGTTGATGAGCTTATTGAAATTGGTGGATCTACTTGGCGTTTTATCGACACAGCAGGAATTCGTAAACGAGCGCATCAAGATAGCGGAACTGATTATTACGCCTCACTTCGAACAGCATCTGCTCTCGAAAGAGCGGAAGTGGCTGTTGTCGTTCTTGATGCATCAGTCCCATTGACCGAGCAAGATCTGCGAATAGTAAGTATGGTCGAAGAAGCAGGACGTGGTCTTGTAATCGTTATGAATAAATGGGATTTAGTAGATGAAGAGCGTCAGCTGCAATTGGATAAAGAATTGGAGCGAAATCTAGAACGCTTCCCCTGGGCGCAGCGAGTAAATGTTTCAGCTAAGACAGGGTGGCATCGAGACCGTTTAGCGCCAGCACTTCGAACTTCTATATCTAACTGGGAGAAACGAATTCCGACTAGCAAACTTAACTCTTTCTTGGGTGCGCTTATCGGAGCGACCCCGCCACCTGTGCGTAGTGGTAAGCAACCAAAGATTCGTTTTGCAACCCAAGCAGCAATTTGTCCACCCAAGTTTGTTGTCTTCGCAACTGAATTCGTTGAGACTTCTTATCGCCGATTCATTGAACGCCGATTGCGCGAGGAATTTGGCTTCCCTGGAACACCGGTAGAAGTAGTGGTAAAAGTAAAAGAGCGGGATTAACGTGTTTAGCCGCAGAGAAATTCTGACTATTCCGAATGCGATAACCGGCATCAGGGCTCTAGGGATTCCATTTTTCCTTTATGCATATCTTGGATTAGAAAATACTGGACTTGCTTTCGTGGTTTTAACTATCGGAGCAATCTCAGATTATTTCGATGGGAAAGTTGCCCGGTATTTAAAGCAAGAGTCCGCACTTGGGGCAATGCTAGATCCGACGATAGATCGTCTCTATATTGCGGCAACCGTTATAGCCCTTGTTGTGAGTGATGTAGTTCCGCTGTGGCTTTTAATACTTTTGATAAGCCGAGATCTTTGGATGACAGTAATTCTTGCAATAAAGAAGTCTCAAGGCACAGGGGTCTTCGAAGTGACTTTTTTAGGGAAAGCGGCGACTTTCAATCTCCTTTACGCCTTTCCATTTCTCTTGGTCGCAGGTGATAAGGGAGTTAGCCAGGTGTTCTTTATCGCGGGTTGGGGTTTTGCAATTTGGGGCGTAGCTCTTTATTGGGTTACGGCTCTGCAATATACATATGTTGCACTCAAGGAAATTAGGGGCAATAATGCGCCAAATTAATTTTGTGAGATTTGATTGGGGTTCGAGTGTCCACTGTTCCAAGTGATTTGCAGTTCACCAAAGAGCACGAGTGGGTTGCTTCAACTTCATCGGCAAATGTTTATCGAGTTGGAATTACCGATTTTGCGCAAGCGGCTCTTGGCGACATTGTTTATGTGCAACTGCCTAAATTAGGGCAAGCCGTTACAGCCGGCGCAGTTTGCGGGGAGATTGAATCTACGAAGAGCGTTTCCGAGATTTATTCACCACTGACTGGTGAAGTTTCTGCCGTAAATACGAATTTGGATGGCGCTCCAGAAGTAATCAACTCGGAGCCCTATGGTTCTGGTTGGATCCTAGAAATTTCAGTATCAGGGGAGCTTCCGACGCTTCTAAGTGGTCAGGAATATACAGAACTCACGGCTTGACCCGCTCAAATACTTTCAATAGTGTCAGCCTATAGTTGAACCTCAAGGTTTGAGGGTGAGATTTAGGGGGATGACTTAATGGGTTTACCACCATCTGACGCCCCGAAAGATTCCAACGAAATAGATTTAACCAGCACGCTAAATATCGCGTCACTGCGGTCGGTCCCAGATTTTGTTTCAGAAAAATCACTTCTAGATTCACTTAGTTCTGAAGAGTTCAATGTTCTAAAGGACTTACCAAAAGATAGCGGGATGCTTATCTCACTAGCAGGTCCAGGTAAGGGAGCCAGATTTTTACTGGATACTGATCGAGTAACAATCGGTCGTGATTCTTCAAGTGAGATTTTCTTAGATGATGTAACCGTTTCACGGAAACATTGCCAGATACTTAGAAGCAAGAGTGGCACTGCAACAACTTTTGAAGTTGAAGATTTGAAGAGTTTGAATGGAACGTATGTAAATGCAGTCTCCAAGGTTAAAACTTCCCTCAACCATGGTGACGAAGTGCAAGTTGGCAAGTATCGATTGACGTTCTTTCGTCCAGTAATTGGGCAAAGAACTGGCGAGATTCACTAGAAATTAATTAAGGGGAGTTTATGAGTGTTCCAGCGCGTGCCTATTTAAGTATTGGCGAAGTTCTAAGCAAGCTTCGTGGTGAGTTTTCGGACATCACGATTTCAAAGATTCGCTTCCTTGAGTCAGAGGGCTTGATAGATCCACAGCGGACACCATCTGGATATCGTAAATTCACAAATGTAGATCTTGAGCGTCTTCGTTACGTTCTCTCCGCACAACGCGATCAGTATCTTCCTTTACGCGTTATCAAAGAGAATTTGGATGCGTTAGACCGAGGCTTGACTCCATCAGCAACGCCTGGTTCTCCAGCGGCTCCAAGACTTGCGACGGTTGATGGTGAATTTGCTGCATCGAATTTCATTCACGACAGTCAGCTTCGCCTATCCAGGGAAGAGCTTCTACAGTCATCTGGATTACTGGATGCGCAATTGACTCAGATTGAATCTTTCGGATTAATCGAAATGAAGGGCCGATACTACGACGCTGATGCACTTTCAGTCGCTCGCGCAGTTGCGGAAATGTCTTCATTCGGAATTGAAGCCCGCCATCTGCGTAGTTTTAAAACTGCAGCAGACCGCGAGGTTGGATTGGTTGAACAAGTTATTACGCCATTACTTCGTCAGAAGAATCCAGAAGCACAAGCCCGAGCAGAGGAAGTTCAGCGAGAATTAGCATCGCTTTCAATCCGATTACATGCAGCTTTGGTGGCGTCCGGTTTACATAGATCTAAGTAATCCGTGAGTGATTTACATCTGGTAGAAGTTGTTGGCGTAAGAGTCGAGATGCCTTCCAACCAACCAATAGTTCTACTTAAAGAGGTTGATGGAATTAGGTATCTGCCAATTTGGGTTGGAGCGACCGAGGCCACTGCAATCGCCTTTGCGCAACAAGGACTGACTCCGCCTAGGCCGTTAACCCACGACCTTATGAAAAATATTATTGGTGATCTTGGATCCAAGGTTGAATCTGTTCAAGTCACTCATTTATCCGATGGCGTCTTCTACTCAAAAATCATGATGGAAAAAGGTATTGAAGTTTCAGCCCGCCCGAGCGATGCGATTGCCTTGGCTCTGCGAACCGGAGCTTTGATTTATGCAACTGAAGATCTTTTCCAAGCCGCAGGAATTGAAATCCCAGATCAGGCTGACGACCAGGTAGAGGCGTTCCGGGAGTTCTTGGATCAGATAAACCCAGAGGACTTCTTAGGCTAAACCTCAAGGGAAACTTTAGGGTTTTGCGTGTCGGTCGTTGCTCTCAGCAGGC
>CANLTP010000041.1 GCA_947494085.1 Actinomycetota bacterium
ATGAATCAGCCAGGAAACTGGCAGAGGGTAAGGATACGGAGCGCCTAGCCTTCAGGTCAAACCGGCCAGAACTGACCGGAACCGGCTAAAACAGCACCTATTCGGGCGTAATCACACCCGTGCTAACTGCCCGACGGCGACGCTTCTGGGCTGGGGCCTTCACCTCAGCGACTTCAGCAACTTCCTCGGATTGTGTTAAATCGGTTGGCTCTTCTTCTTTTTCGATTTCGTCATGAACTTGTGGCACATAACGTTGTTCCATATCTTTATCGAGAGCAACCTTAGTTACTGGCTCAGAATGAATATGAATTCCTCGACCACCACAACTTTCGCAAGTTGTAGAGAATGCTTCGATTAATCCTTGACCAACGCGCTTACGTGTCATCTGAACTAGACCAAGTGAAGTTACTTCAGCGACTTGATGCTTGGTGCGATCGCGACCTAGGCATTCAATAAGGCGACGCAGAACTAAATCTCTATTTGATTCAAGGGTCATATCGATGAAGTCGATTACAACAATTCCACCCATATCGCGCAGACGAAGCTGGCGAGCAATTTCTTCTGCCGCTTCTAAGTTGTTCTTAGTAACAGTCTCTTCCAGGTTTCCACCCTTACCGATGAATTTACCGGTGTTAACGTCGATAACAATCATCGCTTCGGTGCGATCGATTACAAGAGATCCACCTGAAGGTAGATAAACCTTGCGATCAAAGGCCTTAGCAAGCTGCTCTTCAATTCGGTTTTCAACGAATAAATCACGAGTTCCAGTCCACTTTTCAATCTTTGCAGTTAGTTCAGGTGCAATGTGGCCAAGATAATTATTGATGTCATCCCAAGCCTGATCGCCTTGAACGATTAACTTATCGAAGTCTTCATTGAAAATATCGCGAATTACTCGAACCGTTAAATCAGGTTCTGAGTAGAGAAGAGCTGGCGCATTTGTGCCAGATTCTGTTGATTTCTTATCAATATCTTCCCATTGTGCTTTTAGGCGAATTACATCGCGCTCAAGCTCTTCTTCTGATGCGCCTTCTGATGCGGTACGAACAATTACTCCAGCATCTTCTGGGATTAAATTCTTAAGAATTGTTTTAAGACGTGAACGTTCTTGATCTGGCAGGCGACGACTGATTCCGCTCATTTCACCGCTTGGAACATAAACTAAATAACGGCCAGGAAGTGAGATCTGACTAGTAAGTCTCGCACCCTTCTGCCCAATTGGATCTTTAGTTACTTGAACCAAAACTGATTGACCAGTCTTTAATACATGTTCAATTTTACGAGGTGCGCCATCTGCTAATCCGGCAGCATCCCAATTCACTTCACCGGCATAGAGAACAGCATTACGTCCCTTACCAATATCTACGAATGCGGCTTCCATCGATGGCAGAACGTTCTGAACTTTTCCAAGATAAACGTTTCCAACATATGAAATATTGCTATTTCTATTTACATAATGCTCGACCATGATTTTGTCTTCAAGAACTGCAATCTGGGTGCGATCTCCGGCTTGGCGAACCAACATTTGGCGATCAACGTTCTCGCGACGAGCTAAATATTCAGATTCAGTAATTACAGTTCCACGGCGGCGAACGAAATCTCTTGGTTCGCGATCATTGCGGCTGCGATTGCCTCGCTCATTACGGTTGCGATTGCGACCACCACGATCTGGCCGATCAGAACGAGTTCCTTGATCATCGCGAACTTTTCGTTCTCTCGGTTCTCTGACCTTTACAACAGTAATAACACCATCTTCTTCAATCGTTTCACCTGGAGTTACACCATCGCCCTTTGCGCGACGGCGACGTCGGCGACGAGGACCGGTTGGTGAATCTTCGCTAGCTTCAGAAATATCTCCGGCATCTAACTCTTCGTCAGTCTCGGAATCGTGATCCACATTTGTTTCGTCAGAATCTCTTCCACCGCGACGACGGCCTCTTCCACCACGACGGCGGCGGCGAGAATTTAAACCAGCACCAGAATCTGCTTCAGACTCTTCGCTTGATTCAACCGGCTCTGCAACCTCAGCCTTCGCCTTAACTTTCTTTGGCGCTACAGCTTCTGGTGCGGCCTGAAACATTGGGACTGGAATGCTTGCAGCACTTGTTTTCTTAGTAGCTTTTACTTCTGCTACTTCAGCAACTTCAGTTGCTTCTACTTCATTATTATTTTCAACTTTAGCTGCAGCTTTGGCCGCAGATTTCTTAGTTGCACGCTTGCGCGCGCCTTTTGGCACTATAGCCATAACGTTAAATCCTCATCTAAATACTAATTCTTGGTAAAACTTCCTTTTGAAAGCTTTTGCATCTGCTGCTACCTCGAGTAATTAAGGCCTTCAAGTTCGTTGAGGCCGCTCGGAGCGCGAAATGCTAAGTGAAAGTATTACCTAAAATCTGGCTAAAGACCAACTTCGCCCCCGCTTATGCGGAAATTATTTATTTCCGGTCTATCTGGTGCGCAGATGAACGTTCTGAATCAAGCCTAAACCGATCAAATTCGCGAACATGCTCGAGCCGCCATAGGACATAAATGGCAATGGCACACCGGTCATTGGGACCAAGCCCATTGTCATTCCGATATTTTCAAATGTCTGAAATGCAAACCACGCAATTACGCCAACACAAACTAAGCGCCCAAATAAATCATCCGTTCGTTTCGCAATTGTAAATGCCCGCATAAAGAAAATCGTAAAGAGCAGCAAAATTAAGCCACTCCCCAAGAAGCCTAACTCTTCACCAGCAACTGTAAATATAAAGTCAGTCTGTTGTTCTGGAACAAAACGGCCATTTGTTTGAGGACCATCGAATAGCCCTTTACCAATAATTCCACCAGAACCAATTGTGATTCTTGATTGGCGAAGTTGATATCCCGTTGATTGTGGATCTGCAGATGGATCTACAAATGATTGAAGTCTTGCTACTTGATAATCATCAACAATTCCGGCTTTAACTGCGGTAAATCCACCAACGACTGCAAGTAGCAGCAAACCAACTACCCACCTTGTTGGCGCACCAGAAGTTCCAATGATTGCAACAACAGCCGCACTAATAATTACGACGGTTCCAAGATCGGGCTGTATCAAAATTAATAGGATAGGAACTGCAGCGATTGCGAGTGCTTTAAGAACATCTTGATCAGTTGGATTTGCATCAGTGTCGCGCTTCTCTGCCAAAATCATAGAAATTCCAACAATGATTGCAATCTTTGCTAACTCAGCGGGTTGGATTTGGAAACCACCTGGAAAAGAAATCCAAGCTTGGGCGCCGTTAATTTCACTTCCCAATCCAGGGATTCTTACAATAATTAATCCAATTACCGCAAGCCCCCAAACAATCGGGGTATATGCACGCAATAATCGGTAATCAATAAGTGTGGTTCCATATGCAAGTAAGCCACCAATTAAAATATTTACTACATGGCGCTTTAAATAATATTCTGGATCAAGTCCTTGCGCGGCAAACCAATTCCTTGTGGCTGCATAAACCAGAAGGGTTCCAATGATTAAAAGCGCCGCAACTGAGAAAGTTAAAATCCGATCAAACTGCCCGAAATTCTCACGGAACCGATCACGCCTTCTGTGATTTGAATAGATGCTCATGGTTTCACCAATTTAGCGTTCTTTGGATCGACTTTAGGCAATTGGCTTGGAACGCCATTAGGAAATATTTCTTTTGTCGGGTCAACTTTTCCACCAGATACTCCAAAGAGCGAAGTGTAAATATCCTTTACGCCGACTGCAGAAATTGATCCACCGAAACCACCCTGGCTAACAACCATCACAACTGCATATTTTGGTTTTTCTGCTGGCGCAAATGAGGCGAACCATGCGGTATCAGCTTTAGCTGAACCATCTTTATTTCTACCTTTATCTTCTGCAGTTCCAGTCTTTCCTGCGATCGAGACCGGGAAGCCGGAGAATGCGCCGGCACCGGTTCCCTCAGTAACTACAGCTCGCAACGCTTCACGTAGAAATTTACTTGATTTCTTAGATAGCACGTTAGTAGCAATAACTTCTGGCGTAAATTCTTTTACGACTTGACCATTAGGTTTAATGATTGCTCTGGCGACTTGCGGTTTATACATAGTGCCACCATTAGCAATCGCAGCATAAAGCTGAGTCATTTGGATTGGTGTCATCAAAGTATCGCCCTGGCCGATTGAGAAGTTAACCGCATCACCAGCTCGAAGGATATTTCCATCTAAACAATTTTCGCGGGCAACTTCTATCAAGAAAGGAGTCAGATCTGATTTCTTTGCCCGAGTTTTGAAATTACAATAGAAATTCTTATTTTCTTTATAAATTGCCTCCTTCCAAGCGCGATCCGGAAGTCGTCCTGATGCCTCGCTTGGAAGATCAATTCCAGTTGTTTTTCCTAAACCAAAACCTCGAGCAGCAGTGAAGAAATAGTCATTTAACCCCGATTTAGGAAATAACCCGCCATCACGAAGCCACTCGTCATATGCAATTTGATACCAAATAGTGTCGCAAGAAACTGCGATTGCGCGCTTCATATTGATTGTTCCTTGTGACTTGCTTTCAAAATTTGCGAACTCTCGATTACCAATCAGCACTTTAGAGGGACATTTATAACTGGCGCTCATGTCATATCCAGCATTCATCGCCGCAACAACGGATACTGATTTAAAGGTAGATGCAGGTGCATACATTCCTTGAAGCGGGCGATTTAATGCTGGAACGCCAGAGCTTTCACTAAACAAATTATTTGCCTGCTTCTGAGTTAAACCAACTTGCCAGATATTTGGATCATAAGTTGGATAGGAAGCAAGTGCCAAAATTTTTCCACTGTTTACATCCATAACAATCGCAGCGCCACCGTCTGCTCGTCCACCCAGTGACTTCGCTCTTAACACTGCACCTTGTAGCGCTTTTTCTGTTGAAGCTTGCAATCTTGCATCAAGATTTGTAACTAAGTTAAATCCTGGGACTGGTTGCGTACTGATAGCTTGCTTTGTAACAGACTCTTTTCGATCAACGATTACTGTTTTTATCCCAGCCCGTCCCCTTAAGTATTCGTCATATTGAAGTTCTAAACCATCTTTACCGATGGTTTCTTCGCGGTAATAATTCTTATCTGAATCTGCTAAATCATCTTCATTTACTGAGCCCACATACCCGAGAACGTGCGCACCATTTTCTCCTGCCATCGCTGGATAACTGCGAACTGGAACAGATTGAGCGCTTATGCCAGGAAACAAATCAGAATTTTCTAAAACCTTCAAAGCTTGTTCGGTAGTAGCAGTTCTTGTAATTGGAATAGGTTGAAACCTAGTTCCCTTCCAGCATCCAGCGTTCTCACTCGCCGGTAACTCGCCACAAAGCCTTGTGATTACATAAACATTGTTTGCAGTTTTTCCAACTAACTTTGCAACGCGGGCCAGAACTACTACGCCCTTATCTGGCAATTTATCTAACGTGCTGCGATCAACTGAAATAACCATTCCCGGGCGATCCATAACAAGTGGGATACCTGAGCTATCAACAATTGCACCACGAATGGCTGGGTTCACCACATCTCTGCTCTGAATACTTAAAGCAGCATCTTGATAAGTTAAGCCAGCAGCGACCTGCAGATAAAAAAGCCGGCCTCCTAGCGCAAGCATGAGTGAAATAATTAGTGCTTGAACAATTACTAGATTTAGCCTTGAGCGAAGACTCATATTCGCTCTCTTGAAGTCAGCGTTAAGGCACGTAATTTAACAATTATCGGAAGTAAAACTGATGAGAATAATAAGGTCCAAAGGCCGTTACCAAATACTGTCTTCAAATTATTTAGAATATTTCCATTGTTTTCGCCCAGAACTAAACCTATTACTAGGAAAATTAGAAGAGTAATTGTTGCGCCAGCAGTTACAAATAATACAAATGCCATAGGTCGTTCAGTGAAGTCCCCAATACTTTCGCGGTTACGTGAAAATAGGTAACCAACTATCGTAAGAATTAGCGCCCATTTTCCAAATGGTGAATCAGAAGATGGTGAGAGATCCAGGATAATTCCGGCAATGAAGCCAAATGAAATAGCACCAAATCGATCTTCCAGGGCCATCAAACCAAGAACTGCACAGAGATAAAGTGAGAAGCCTGATATTGGAAAATTAATTTTCGAGATTGCAGATTCTTGAACTATGAAGAAGAAGATGAGCAAAAGCGAACTGAACCCGACTCGACTCCAGCTCAATTCTTATCCTTACTTGCTGTCGCTGTATCGATAGCGGGCGGCTGAGTCACATAAATCGTTGTTGTAGGCGTAGGTCGTGGCATTGGAATTAGCGCATCTTTAGGTCCGCCATTTGCACTTGAAATAATCACGGATACGACGCCAAGACTTCCAAGATTTGAATAACTAGCAACAATTGCTTCTTGAGTAAGAGTTGCACGAGAATTCTTTACGGTTTTCACATATCCAACTGGAACACCAGGCACGAAAGGTTTGTTGTTATCACTTCCAAGGGAGAGTAGAACATCGTCTTTCTCAATACTCCCTGATGGATCCAGAAGCTGCAGGGTGTAGTTGTTATCGCCCTCGCCAAGCAATACGCCAATGCTCTGGCTTCTTGCAATGCGCACTCCAATTCGGAAAGTTGGGTCGCTCATAAGCAGGACAATTGCTGAAGTTGAGGTCGTGCTCTTAACTACTCCAACTAATCCGAGCTCTCCAATTACAGTCATATCTTTCATGACGCCATCATTGGAACCAGAATCAATTGTGATTGTCTGACTAAAAGTGGCTGAACTTCCCTTACCGATTACCCGAGCTGAAACAACTTTATATTTTCCACGGCCAGCAAGATCTAAAACATTCTCTAGTTTTTTCAACTGTCCGAGAGTGTCATCGTTAAAGATAACTTTTTCTCGAAGTTTTGCATTCTCTTCTTTAAGTTCTTTTAATTCGGATTTAGTTTTACCAAAATTCTTTATATCTGAGAAGAAATTACCTACCGGCGAAAATAGGTCAGATACCCCGCGTTGAATTGGGGCAAGAAATGATTGGGTGGCACTTCTAGAATTTTTCGTGATGTTTACGCCACGAAGATCTAAAGTAATTAAGAAGAGCGAAGTTACAAGAAGGATTACCAGCAGAAGGCGGGAACGGTTATTGCCACCAGCTGCCACTTTAATTTCTCCTTAACGGCGAGGTTCAGAAATCAAAACCTTTTCTAAGGCTTCGAATTCTTCAACACACTTGCCAGAACCTTCAGCAAC
>CANLTP010000042.1 GCA_947494085.1 Actinomycetota bacterium
CTTATCAAGCGGCAAAGATTCCGTTAGTAATTCTTGCTGGCAAAGAATACGGATCAGGTTCATCACGCGACTGGGCCGCAAAGGGCACTGCGCTGCTTGGAGTAAAAGTTGTTATCGCAGAATCCTTCGAACGTATTCATAGATCAAACTTGATTGGAATGGGAGTGCTACCACTTCAATTCCCAGCGGGAGAAAACGCTGCATCACTTGGTTTAACTGGCAGCGAAGAATTTTCTGTTGTGGGAATCGAAGCGCTTAATACCGGGGGAGTTCCGAAGGTTCTTAAGGTTATTGCGGGCGATAAGAGCTTTGATGCGGTCGTTCGAATTGATACCCCAGGGGAAGCCGATTACTTCCGTCACGGCGGCATCATGCAATATGTGCTGCGTTCACTACTCTAAAAAATAAGGCTTGCTCTAGACTACGACGATGTCAAAGCACCTCGAAAGCATTCAGACGCCTGCAGATTTGGCGAAGCTTTCATATCCAGCACTTAGCGAACTTTCAGCAGAAATCCGCGATTTCTTAGTTGAGAAAGTTTCTAAGAGCGGTGGCCACTTAGGCCCAAACCTTGGCGTTGTTGAATTAACAATTGCAATTCACCGAATTTTTGAATCACCTAAAGACACAATAATTTTTGATACTGGCCACCAAACTTATGTCCATAAATTACTGACGGGTCGAATCTCTGGCTTCGATAAATTACGTCAACGTGGTGGTGTTTCTGGTTATCCAAATCGTTCTGAGAGCGAACATGATGTTGTGGAAAATTCACATGCATCCACTGCTTTATCTTGGTCAGATGGTGTGGCACGTGGAAATTTGATCAAAGGCGATCTAGATAAGACTGTCGTATGTGTTGTTGGAGACGGTGCTCTAACCGGTGGCATGTCATGGGAAGCGCTCAATAACATTGCATCTAGCGATGATTTAAAACTTGTAATTGTTGTAAACGATAACGAGCGTTCTTATTCACCAACTATTGGTGGTCTTGCAACCTATCTTTCAACTCTGCGCACAACAAGCGGTTATGAGAAATTCTTGGATTGGGGCAAGGGCGTTCTCGAAAAGACACCTGTTGTCGGTGGTCCTATCTATGAAACTCTGCATGGAGTTAAAAAAGGTCTGAAAGATATTGTCGCGCCACAGGGCATGTTTGAAGATCTTGGTCTTAAATATATTGGACCTATCGATGGCCACAATATTGAAGCAATGGAGAACGCGCTAGAGCAAGCAAAGAATTTTGGTGCTCCAGTTCTAGTTCATGTAATCACTGAAAAAGGTCGCGGCCATGCACCTGCAATCAACGATTCCGCAGAAAAATTCCACGCTGTTGGCGTTGTAAATCCGGAAACCGGAGTCCCGGTTGCTAAGTCCGCCCCGAATTGGACCAGTGTTTTCTCTGATGAAATTTGTGAAATCGGTGCCAAGCGCGAAGATATTGTTGCGATAACAGCAGCGATGCTTGGACCAACTGGGCTAGATAAGTTCGCAGAAAAGTTTCCAAAGCGCGCATTCGATGTTGGTATTGCTGAACAACATGCAACAACTAGCGCAGCGGGTCTAGCTTTCACTGGTTTACATCCAGTCGTTGCTATTTATTCAACATTTTTGAACCGAGCATTTGATCAATTACTTCTCGATGTTGCTCTGCATAAAGCAGGAGTAACTTTTGTTTTGGATCGTGCAGGAATCACGGGAGATGACGGACCTTCTCACCACGGAATTTGGGATTTAGCTTTAACCGGAATTGTTCCAACCCTTCATGTTGCAGCCCCACGAGATGGTGCAATTTTGCGAGAAACACTGAATGAAGCGCTAAACATTTCAGATGCACCTTCGCTACTTCGTTTTCCTAAGGGCCCAGTAGGTCCAGATATTCCAGCATTCGAACGTCGTGATGGCATCGATGTTCTGTATCGCGGAGAGAGCGCAGATGTTCTTCTAGTTAGCGTCGGAGCAATGGCAAAGATTTCTGTCGAGGCTGCATCACAGGCATATCGCGAAGGTGTGGGCGTAACTGTTATTGATCCACGTTGGGTAAAGCCACTTCCAAAGAGTTTGCT
Source organism: Actinomycetota bacterium (assembly GCA_947494085.1). The sequence continues at coordinate 2,067 of CANLTP010000042.1, forward strand.
CACGATGGCGCAACGCTATAAATCAGTTGTTGTAGTCGAAGATGGAATTCGCCACGGTGGAATCGCAAGCACAATCTCTGAAATGTTTAGAGATGCCGAGCTTGATGTTCCAATTCATTCAATTGGAGTTCCACTTGAATTCCTTGAGCATTCAAAGCGCGCTGAAATTATGACCGATCTTGGAATTACAGCGCAGAACATCACTCATCAATTAGTGTCCTGGAGCAGTTCGCTTAAGGATCAATTAAACGGTGACGCTATGCCAGCGAAGCAACTCCCGCTGGATGAAAAGTCTGGCCGCTAACTTCGCTACTAATTCCTTCGCGATCTAGGTAAGGCAGAACTCCGCCAAGGTGCAATGGCCAACCACAGCCAAGCAACATGCAGATATCAATTTCAGCAGCCGTAGAAACTACGCCTTCATCCAACATCATCCGAGCCTCACTCGCTAAGGCTTTTAGTGCACGAATCCGAACTTCTTCAGTTGTAGATGCTTTCGCTCCACCTTTAATTAGCGCAAGGGCAGCAGGATTTGGTGTCAAGGCACCCTTATCGTCCTTAATATAAAACGTCTTGACACCCTCTTTTACAAAGGCTTGCATAGTTGGGGAGATGCGATAGCGATCACCAAGATTCTTATTTAAAGTTTCGGCTACGTGAAGTGCTACACCTGGACCAACTAAACCAAGTAGCTCAAGTGAAGTCATTGGAAGACCAAGTGGCTTCATCGCGGCATCTGCAACATCCGCAGGCGTTCCTTCATCAATTGCATCAGTAATTTCGCCCATAAATCTTGTTAGCAGACGATTAACGACGAATGCAGGGGAGTCCTTCACAATAACCATGGTCTTCTTCAATTCTTTTCCGATATTCACCGCTGTTGCGGTTGTTACATCATCGGTTGCCGGAGTTCTTGCAATCTCCAGAAGCGGCATTACTGCTACTGGATTAAAGAAGTGGAATCCAATTACTCGCTCGGGATTGGCTAAGCCTTCAGACATCTTGGTAACTGAAAGCGAAGAGGTATTCGTGGCCAAGATGCACTCGACTGAAACAATCTTTTCAAGTTCTTTAAATAGCTTCTGCTTGAGCTCGAGTTCTTCAAAGATCGCTTCAATAACAAATGAGGCATCAGCAAAGATTGATTTATCCGTTGATCCTGAAACCAGTGAACCTAATCGAGCAGCAGCCTCAGCGCTCATGCGCTTCTTCTCGACAAGCTTTGCCAGTTCGCCGCGGATATATGCCAAGCCTTTATCTACGCGCTCTTGATCTAGGTCGGTGATTACAACTGGAACTTTCAGGTTGCGCAACATTATTAGCGCTAATTGCGAAGCCATTAGACCTGCGCCAACAACGCCAACCTTTGTCATCTTTCGGGCAAGTGCTGGTTTTGGTGCACCCTCAACTTTCTTACGCTTCTTCTGAATTAAATTAAAGGCATAAAGCGAAGCCCGAAGTGGATTGCTCATTGCCAAACTTGCAAGATCAGCATCTTCTGCATCAAAGCCAGCGCTTAAAGTATTTGTCCGCGCAGCTGCAATTAAATTTAGTGCTTTAGTTGCTTGTGGAATTTCGGCTCCACCAAATTTTTTATTCACTGCCGCTTGGCCAACCGCTATCGCTTGGCTCCATGCTGCTTCATCTTTGGTGTGGTCGGCACGTTCAATCTTCTTTGAACCATTTAATACCGAAGCCGCAAATTTGATTGAGTTCTCTAGGAAGTCTGCTGGCTCAAACACCGCATCAGCGACACCAAGCGCTAACGCATCTTTAGCCTTCAGCATTGTGTTGTTGTTGAGCGCATTCAAAATAATTACCTGAACCGCATTTGCCGGTCCAATTAATTTAGGCAGAATTGTTGCCCCGCCCCAACCCGGAACCAGACCTAAGAAAACTTCTGGAAGTCCAGTAAAAGCAGTTGTTGCAACGCTGCGATAGTTGCAGTGAAGTGCTACTTCAAGTCCGCCGCCAAGTGCCAAACCATTCACAAATGCAAAGGTAGGCTTCTTGCTCTCACCAAATCTACGGAAAACATCATGCCCAAGTTTTCCAATTGCAAGTGCCTGCTTCGGATCACTTAGGAAAGCGATGCCAGATAAATCGGCACCAGCCGCGAAGATAAAAGGCTTTCCAGTTATCGCAATAGCAACCGAAGAACTTGCTTCAGCAACTGTGATTGCTTCATTAAGCGCCGCTAAGGAGTTAGGGCCAAAGGTATTTGGTCGGTTGTGGTCAAAGCCGTTATCTAAAGTAATTAACGAAATCGTTCCGGTATGGCCGAAAGGTGCAAGATCAATTTCGCGAACATGTGCCGCAGTTACTACTTCTTCTGGTGCACCTTCTGGCAACTTAAGATCGCTCATTATTTTGCCGCCTTCTTGGCTGCGCCATTGAAATGTGGGTTCTCCCAGATAATGCTTCCACCCATTCCAAGGCCGATACACATTGTTGTAAGTCCATATTGAACCTCTGGATGTTCTTCAAAGCCGCGAGCCAAGTTGATCATCAAACGCACACCTGATGATGCAAGTGGGTGGCCAACTGCAATTGCGCCACCGTATTGATTAACTCGGGGGTCGTTGTCGGCAATTCCAAAGTGATCAAGGAAGGATAGAACTTGAATCGCAAAGGCCTCATTAACTTCAAAGAGCCCAATATCTGCAATTGTTAATCCAGCTTTTGATAGCGCCTTGATTGTGCTTGGAACCGGCCCATATCCCATGATCTCTGGTGCAACACCAGCGAATGCAAATGAAACTAACTTTGCTTTAATGCCAAGACCAAGTTCATTAGCCTTTGATTCACTTGCCAAGATTGCAGCGGTAGCGCCGTCATTTAAGCCAGCAGCATTTCCAGCAGTTACATTTCCCATCGCCCTAAATGGTGTCTTAAGTGCGCCAAGTCCTTCGACAGTCGTTCCTGGTCGTGGTGGTTCATCAACAGTTGCCATTCCCCATCCAAGTTCAACCGAACGAACTGCAACTGGAATTAAATCACGTTGAATTTTTCCAGCAGTGTAAGCAGCAGCTGTTTTATTCTGTGATTCAACTGCATATGCATCGGCACGCGCCTTAGTTAAATGTGGAAACTTGTCATGCAATCTTTCCGCAGTCATTCCCATTTGAAGCGCGTCAGTATCAACTAATTTTTCAGAGAGGTAACGTGGATTTGGATCTATACCTTCGCCCATTGGGTGATTTCCCATATGTTCAACGCCACCGGCAATTGCAATGTCATATTGACCCATTGCTATCGCACCAGCAACAGTTGTCACAGCAGTAAGTGCGCCTGCACACCAACGATCGATTGAATATCCAGGAACGCTATCTGGAATTCCCGCAAGCAATGAAACGCTTCGACCAATATTCATTCCTTGATCACCGCTCTGGGTTGCTGCGGCAATTGCAACATCATCGATTGCACTAGGTGAAACTTTCGGATTGCGTTCTAGTAAACCGCGAAGGGTTCGAACCATAATGTCATCAGCTCTAGTTTCGGCATAAAGACTTCCGGCTTTACCAAAGGGGGATCGAACTGCATCTACAAGGACAACGCGCTCACTCATCAAAGACTCCTACTTATGACAACTTAAGAATGGTTGGTATTCCCGTAAGGTTACCCGCCAGTAGGTTAAATTGGAAGCAGCGCTGCAAATTAGGCGGTTTTTACTTCTACTTTCTTTGGCTTCAAGTAAGCCTGAAGAACAGTAGTTATGTAGATGGCCCAAACGATTAGCTGCAGCCAGGATATTTTGGTGCTGATTCCGATTGTTCCTGAAAGAAGTGTTGTGATTGTTGGATCGGCATTAACCCAATTCCAGACATACGCCTCTTCACCTGGAAGTGCGCCAAATTCTTGGAATTCGTGAATCGCATATGAAAGAACTCCACCCGCGATAACGATTAAGGCGATACCAGTGATTGTAAAAAACTTACCTAAATTAATCTTTAAGCTGCCTCGGTAAATTGCAACACCCAGTAAAACTGCAAGTGCTAGTCCGAGAACTAATCCAATTGCGGGTGAAGAATCATCGGACACTGTTTTAAAGTTAGAGTAAACAAAGAGCGCTGTTTCTAGGCCCTCGCGTGCAACTGCAAAGAAAGCTGCAGAAACTAAAGCAATCTTGCCAAGTGGCATTGCATATTCAATTTTTCCTTGTAGATCACTCTTTAAACCGCGTGCAACGCGCTTCATCCAAAAAACCATATATGTAACAAGAATTACTGCAACAAGTGAAGTGACTCCACCAAAAATTTGTTCCCCAGCTTCAGATAGTTGGGTTGTTGTGAAAGATAGGAAAGCGCCAAAAGCTAGGCTGGCAACGAGTGCGACAGTGACACCGGTCCAAAGCGTAGGTAGCGACTTTCGTTGGTTTGATTTAACCAAATAAGCAACGAGAATTCCGATGATGAGTGCGGCCTCTAGGCCTTCGCGCAAGGCGATTAAGAATGTGCTGTACATGTGTGAAGCGTAAAACCAGTAGTGCTATTTTCGCAACTCAAATGTTGCGTAATTCGTCACTTTCGACAGCTGGGGTTTCACCCTCAGTTACTTCTTCTGGGGGGACCTCCACTATGAGTGGCTCAGTTTCGCCCAAAATGGCCGAAATCGGGCCCGAAATAAGCTCAATCTGCCAACTGCGCGCCCCAAATTCGGCGAGTTCGGAAGCTACGAATTTCAAATGATCGGCAATTTCTACCGGTGGTGTTGGCCAGCAAACCCGACGAACCGCTTCTGGCGAAATCAAATTCTCTGCCGGCATCGCGTTTTCGGCCGCGCATTCAAGAACTGCGGCTCGGGCATGTGTAAGTCGGGCATAGCCAAGTGGATTTCGAGATTGCCACATCTTGGGAGCGGGCAGACCTTCTGATGGCATACGAAGTTTAGGAAGTTCTTCGCCTGTCATTTGCTGGGCCGCTTCAAAAAGTTCAAACCACTCTTCAAATGGCATCGAAGAAAGTCTGGTTCTGCGCAGCAGTGCTTTCTTGAAATCACCGAAGCCCTTAGGTGGCTTAGTTGCAATTAAGACAAGGGTCTCATCATTGAATA
>CANLTP010000043.1 GCA_947494085.1 Actinomycetota bacterium
CAATAAGTTTCATTAGTTCAACCCACTAACTACGAAAGCATTACGCGCTCTTTCAACAACACTTGGCATAACCGCAAGCACTTGATCGATCTCGCTCTTCGTATTTGTGGTTCCGATAGAAATTCGTAGTGAAGCATCAGCATCGCTTTCACTTAAACCAAGTGCGACCAGCACATGACTTGGTCTTGGAACGCCAGCACTGCATGCGGAACCTGCAGAGGCGCTTATTCCTTCGGTATCCAAAAGAAGCAGAAGTGCGTCACTTTCGGTTCCAGGAAATGTTGCATTCACAATCCCGGGAAGCGCTGGATCGGAAATTGAGTTGATTGAAACATCTGGAACACATTTCTTAAGACCAACAACAAAATAATCACGGAGCTCGCGAATTTGTTGGAAATTGTTATTTATATTTGCAATCGCATATTCGGCGGCTGCAGTAAATGCCACAATCGCAGGAGCATTTAGCGTGCCACTTCGGATTTCACGCTCTTGTCCCCCACCGTGCAGAACTGGAGTTAAATCAAGACCGCGCTTTAATACAAGCGCAGCGACCCCAAGTGGGCCCCCGATTTTATGTGCGCTGATTGTTGCTGCTGTTACATCTAGCGCTGCGAAATCGAATTCAACCTTGCCGAAGCTTTGAACTGCATCGGTATGAACTGGAATCTTTCCGGCAATTTTTACAATCTCGGAAATCGGTTGAATTGAACCGAGTTCATTATTTGAATGCATGATGCTTATAACGGCTATTTCGTTACCTCTGCTCGCAACTACTTTTGCCAGAAAATCTAAATCAATAATCCCGGCCTTGGTGATTGGAATTAAAACTTGCTCGGCACCTTCATGTTCAACAAGCCATTCGACTGGATCCAGAATTGCATGATGTTCGAATGCCGATGTAACTATGACATTGCGCTCTGGGTGCTGCCAGAAGAATCCCTTGATTGCTAAATTGTTTGCTTCAGTTCCAGAGCCAGTAAAGATTATCTCCGAAGGATTAGCCCCGATTAATTCAGATAATTTGTGGCGAGCATCTTCGACATCTTTGCGAACTGAACGACCTTGATTATGGATACTTGATGCATTTCCAAGTTTGCGCATCGCAATATTTAGCGCATCAATTGCCGCCTCATTGATCGGTGCTGTAGCAGCATGATCAAGATAAATAGTCATGCGCCAAGGATAACTAAGTTGAGAGGTTAAGCCTTCTTCGCGGCTAGCGCCGTGGTTGCTTGTGGCAATACGTTGAATAAATCGCCAATAACCCCGTAATCGGCCAATTCGAAGATTGGCGCTTCTGGATCTTTGTTGATTGCGACAATCATCTTGCTGGTCTGCATTCCTGCGCGATGTTGAATTGCGCCAGAGATTCCGCAGGCTACATAAAGTTGTGGGCTAACAGATTTTCCAGTTTGGCCAACTTGGTGAGTATGTGGATACCAACCGGCATCAGTCGCTGCGCGAGATGCACCAACTGCAGCGCCAAGAATATCTGCGAATGCCTCAACTGGTTTGAAATCGCCATTTGTTCCGCGACCACCAGATACAACGATTGATGCTTCAGTTAATTCTGGTCGTCCACCTTTTACCGCTGGCTCGGTTGATGTAACAACACCAAGCTTTGATGCATCAGAAATAGTTGGTTTGAAATCTTCTGTGGTTGGGGTAGCTGTTCCTGCAATAGGTTCGATGGAATTTGAGCGAATCGTTGCAATAGTTGTTCCGTGCGTTACGGCGGCATGAACTGTTGTTGAGCCACCAAATACTGCTTGAGTTGTAATTAAGTCTGAATCAATTGAAGTGGCATCGGTAATGATTCCGGAATTAGTTGCTACTGCCAGGCGGCCAGCAATCTCTTTGCCTCGTGAAGTTGATGTAATCAGAACTGCTACGGCAGATTTACTTGCAACTAATTGCGCCAAACTTTGGGCAACTGGGCCGGGTGAAAACTTTGAAACATCTACGCCAGAGCAGACAATTACATTATCGATTGCATACGCACTGAGTTGTGAAACTAGCGCGGCATCAAAGACAACAGCATTTACCTTGCCAATTGCTTTAGCAAAAGTAGCTAGTTCGCCAGTTGATTTTGAAACTTTTCCGTCGACTGAATCGACCAGGATTAATACTTCGCTCATCAGACCACTCGCTTCTCTGCTAAATAATCTACTAATTTGGTGCCGCCATCGCCACTATCTTCAAGCTTGATTCCCGCACTTCGGGCTGGGCGAAGAACTGCATCTTTAACTGTTGACCAAGAAGCGCTACTGCCAACTTGATCTGGTGAAATTGCAATGTCGCCAAGAGTTTTAACAGAGATTACCTTCTTCTTCGATGCCATGATTCCTTTAAATGATGGATATCTTGGTTCATTAATTTTTTCGATAACACTTATAACCGCTGGGAAGTTGGCTTCCATATTCTCAATTCCAAATTCAGTAGATCTGGCTATTGAAACTTTTGAAGCACCTGGATCAACTGCAACTGAACCAGCGAAAGTTAATTGCGCCCAACCTAAGCGCTCGGCCAACATCGCAGGGACAACGCTCATGCGAGCATCTGTTGATTCGGTTCCGCAGATAACTAAATCAAAGCCACCATCTGAGATTGCCTTGCTTAAAACTAATGAAGTTGCGAGCGCATCTGATCCAGCAAGCGCACCATCGCAGATATGAATTGCATCATCGGCTCCCATTGAAAGTGCTTTACGAATCGCTTCGGTTGCACGATCAGGTCCCATCGAAATTAAAGTGACTGTGTGTCCGCTACCTTCGCCAGCTTCTTTGGTTGGTGAGTTTGCTTCAACAATTCGCAGCGCTTCTTCAACTGCATATTCATCTAGATCATTTAAAACTGCATCAACGCTGGCACGATCTAAAACGCCACCTGACATTTTTTTCTCAGCCCAAGAATCTGGAACTTGCTTAACGCAGACCGCAATTTTCATATGCCAAATGTTACTCACGAGTAACCAAATACGCCACTTAAATAGGCTTAATTCCAATACTCGGCAGTATCGGGGGTCCAACCTTAAACTTTGCCGATGCTCGCATTACTTGCACCAGGACAGGGTTCCCAAACTCCGGGCTTCCTCGCACCCTGGCTAGAAGATGCAACGGCCGCCGAATTAATCGGTAATTGGTCTGAAGTAATAGGTATAGATCTAAAACGCCTTGGCACATCGGCTGATGCGGAAGAGATTCGCGATACTGCAAATGCCCAACCCCTCTTGGTGGCTGGTGGGTTAATCGGCGCGGGGCGATTGTTTGGCGAAAATCATTCAAGCATTAGTTACACCGCAGGTCATTCGGTAGGCGAAATCACTGCAACCGTTTTTGCTGGCGTCCTTGATGGAGATTCTGCAATGAAATTAGTTTCAACCCGTGGCGCCCAAATGGCGATTGCGGCAAAAGATTCAAATACTGGAATGTCTGCTGTTTTAGGTGGCGAACGCGATGTCGTTGTTGCAGCTATCAACGCTGCTGGCCTTACTGCGGCAAATGAAAATGGGGCTGGTCAGATTGTTGCTGCTGGTTCGTTAACTGCGCTCGCTGCGTTGGCCGAAAATCCACCTGAGGGTTCAAGAGTTCGTGCGCTCGCAGTCTCTGGTGCATTTCATACTACGACGATGTTTCCTGCGGTTTCACACCTGGCAACACTTGCCGCTTCACTGACTGCAACAGATCCAGTGATTCCTTTTATCTCTAATAAAGATGGTGCCGTAATTGAAAGTGGTCGCGAAATTTTAGATCGAATAGTCGGACAAATTGCTGGACCAGTTCGCTGGGATCTCTGCATGGAGACAATGGCTAAATGTGGTGTCACCGGAGTAATTGAAGTTCCACCTGCAGGAACTCTCACTGGTTTAGTAAAACGTGCCCAAGGTGAAATTCAAACTTTTGCACTTAAAGGACCTGAAGATTTAGATGCTGCAAAGGCTTTTATTGCAGAACATGGTGGCAACTAATGGCGCTTAGATTTAAGCCAGAAGTTCAGAGTGCACGCATTCTCTCGGTCGGTGCATATCGCCCACCTCGCGTCGTTCCGAATTCTGAAATTATCGAACGCATCGATTCAACAGATGAATGGATTCAACAACGCACTGGAATCGTATCTCGCCATATTGCCGCAGCAGATGAGTCCCTTATTGATATGGCTGAAAAATCAGCGCTTATAGCAATAAAACGTGCAGGCTTAACTGCGCAAGATATTGATGCAGTTATCTTTGCAACTATTAGTTATCCATACCAAGCACCAAGTGCGGCGACTGAACTGCTCGTTCGCTTAGGAAATGTTAAAGCGGCTGCATTTGATCTCTCTGCAGCCTGTGCTGGTTTTTGTTACGGCGTTGCACTTGCTAATGATTTAGTTCGAAATAAAACTGCAACCAATGTTTTAGTAATGGGTGCCGAGAAGCTCTCAGATTTCACGGACCCTGATGATCGTGCAACTGCATTTATTTTCGCTGATGGCGCCGGCGCAGTTGTGATTGGGCCATCGCAAGATATTGGAATTGGTCCAACTATTTGGGGTGCAAGTGCTGAAACTCGCGAGGCAATTGTTTTAGAGCCATCATTCTTGGAATTTAAAAAGAACCCAGGTAATCCGGATATTGGTTGGCCAAATATTATTCAACAAGGCCAAACAGTTTTCCGTTGGGCGGTTTATGAGATTGCGCCAATCGCGCTTCGTGCTTTAGAGGCAGCCGGTTTAACTCCAGACACTCTCGAAGTATTTATCCCCCATCAAGCCAATGATCGAATCATTGAGTCGCTTGTAAAGTCTATGAAATTGCCAGAATCAGTTGTTGTCGCCCACGATATTCGCACTTCGGGCAACACTTCTTCCGCTTCGATTCCACTGGCAATGGATGCGCTACTCGCCGAGAAGCCAGAACTTCACGGAAAGAGCGCACTTCTCATAGGATTTGGTGCAGGGCTTGTATACGCCGGCCAAGTAGTTGAACTACCCTCTAAACCAGTCCAAAATAGTAACTAACGCAAAAAAATAAGGAGATCCAAAAATGGCACTAACAGTTGATGAAGTTCTAGCAGGAATCAAGGAAATCGTTGTTGAAGTTGCAGGGATTGATGCCGGCATCATCGCAATGGATAAGAAGTTCACTGACGACCTAGATGTTGATTCACTCAGCATGGTTGAAGTTGTAGTTGCTGCTGAAGAAAAATTCGGCGTAAAGATTCCTGATGAAGAAGTTACAAAGATGGCAACTGTTGGCGATGCAGTTAACTTCATCGTTGCAAACGGTAAGTAGAAAATATTCTCTAAATGACAAGACGTCGCGTAGTTGTAACTGGACTTGGTGCCACTACTCCGCTCGGTGGTGATGTTTCCTCAACCTGGGAAGCCTTACTTGCTGGCAAAAGTGGAGTTCGCAAACTCGAAGATGAGTGGGCCCAAAGAGCATCAGTTACCTTCGCGGCGAGAGTTGCAGTTGAACCATCAGAAGTAATGGAGCGCGTAGAAATGCGTCGCTTAGATCGCTCTGAACAATTTGCAATGATTGCATCTCGTGAAGCTTGGAAAGATGCTGGTGCTCCAGATGTAGATAAAGAGCGTCTCGGGGTTGTAATCGCATCAGGTATTGGTGGCGTAATTACTCTGCTTGATCAATATGATGTTTTGAAAGAGAAAGGTGCGCGCTTTGTAAGTCCGCACACCGTCCCGATGCTTATGCCAAATGGACCTGCAGCAAATGTTGGACTTGAATTACAAGCAAGAGCTGGTGTTCATACCCCAGTAAGTGCATGTGCATCTGGCGCAGAAGCGGCCGGATATGCACTTGAAATGATTCGCAATAATCGCGCAGATATTGTTGTAACCGGCGGCGTAGAAGCTGCTATTCATGAATTGCCAATGGCTGGTTTTGCATCAATGAAAGCGCTATCAACTCGCAACGAGGCGCCCGCAAAAGCTTCTCGCCCATACGATAAAGATCGCGACGGATTTGTTCTTGGCGAAGGTGGCGGAGTTCTTGTTTTTGAAGAGCTTGAACATGCCAAGGCACGTGGCGCAAAGATTTATGCCGAAGTCATGGGACAAGGTTTAACTTCTGATGGTTTTCATATTGCGGCGCCAGACCCAGATGGTCAAGGAGTTACTCGCGCAGTTAAATTAGCGCTCGAAGATGCCGGTATTCCGCTCTCTGAAATTGTTCATCTAAATGCACACGCAACTTCAACACCTGCAGGTGATGTCGCTGAAGCTAATGCCTTAGCAAATGCACTTGGCAGCGATATTTCACACGTAGCAGTTTCCGCTACAAAATCAATGACCGGACACTTACTTGGCGGCGCAGGCGCAATCGAATCTATTTTCTGCGTGCTTGCGATGTATCACCACAAGGCACCGCCAACAATTAACATTGAAAACTTAGACGAAGCAGTAACCGTGGATGTTGTGCGCGATGTTCCGCGCGATCTGCCAAAAGGTTCTATTGCGTGCTTGAACGACTCATTTGGCTTTGGTGGCCATAACGTCGTGCTGGTATTTAGATCTTTTGAAGGTTGAGCGCTAGTTAACTTTAAAGCTAACTGAAACTGTAACGCTTACACTCTTTGGAATTGTAGATGTGTCATACATTCCACCGGCAGAGGCATCGACTGAATCAGGTTGAGTAACTTGAACTGGACCACTTGTTACTGCCAAGACTGGGCCAAGTTTTGATTCCACTGCTTCAGTAATTGAAAGACCGCGATCTTTAGCATCAATCATTGCTTCTGCTAAAAGTTTTGGACGTAGTTCATCTAAATTCGAAACATAAAACATAGGACCATAGTTATTGATATTTACACCGGTCTGTAAAAGTGAACCCATGCCACTAGATAACTTCTTGATGAGTTGAACGTCTTTAGATCTAACAGTTACATTCTGGTTTGCTTGATAACTGATGATTCGACCAGTTGAATTTCCATTTACGTATTCGTTGTTGGCATATGTTGTAACTCCACCAACTTCGATTGCTTCAGAATCTAGACCGCCGGCAATCAGATACTTTGAAAGCGCA